>JAJAYR010000147.1 GCA_026786155.1 Pyrinomonadaceae bacterium | reverse complement strand
TGTTGTATGTGACGATGATGTCGCAACTTGCCGCGACAGCCAATTCTAAAACCATATCGTCTTTCGGGTCGCGCAGAAAAGGTCGCCACAAATAATAAACCTTGCGACGATTTGCCGCTGCAAAGACGTAATTTAAAATGACTTCGACATCTTCGGTCGTCAATTGTGTTTCATTCAAAATACGTTTTGAAACGTCTTCATACTCCATTGCCAGAGACACCGATAGATTGCTTTCAAATCTCCCGCTTTCGAGCATCATTATCAATTTATATGACGCGCCGAACTGCGAGCGAAGCGCGGAAATAAAAACATTCGTGTCAATCACAATTTGCCGGGATGCCATTAGCGGTATTGTATTTGATACCACAAGATTGCGTCAATTTCCTTTTCGATTTGCCTTTTCCCGTTCAATCCGTCATTATTTTCGTTTGTTTTAAGGCACAATTTTATATTTATACATTTATGATTAACCGAGAAAATATCAGGAACATTGCAATTATCGCGCACGTTGACCACGGCAAAACGACTTTGGTGGACGCGATGCTCAAACAATCCGGGACTTTCCGCGACAACGAAGCCACGCAGGATCGAATGATGGATTCGATGGATTTGGAACGCGAGCGCGGCATTACGATTATGGCGAAAAACGCGGCGGTGCGTTACGGCGATTACAAAATCAACATTCTCGACACGCCCGGACACGCCGATTTCGGCGGCGAAGTCGAGCGCGTTTTGAAAATGGTGGACGGCATCGTTTTATTAGTTGACGCGGCGGAAGGCTGTTTGCCGCAAACCCGTTTCGTGCTGCGAAAAGCGTTGGAACTCGGACTTCCCGCCATCGCTCTCGTCAATAAAATTGACCGTCAGGATGCGCGTCCCGAAGAAGTTTTGGACGAGATTTACGATTTGTTTATTGATTTGGGCGCGGACAACGACCAGATTGATTTTCCGGTTTTATATTCGATTTCCCGCGACGGCGTGGCGAAAAAGAATCTGACCGACGATTCAACCAACCTCAAACCGCTGTTCGAGCAAATCATCGAAACTATCCCTGCGCCGAAGCAAATCAGAGACGATTCGCTGCAATTGCTGGTCGCCAACATTGATTACAACGCTTTCGTCGGACGACTCGCCATCGGCAGATTATTTTCCGGCGAAATCGCCAAAAATCAGGAAGTCATCGTTTGCAAACGCGACGGCTCGACGCAGAAAACGCGCGTCAAAGAGCTTTACGTTTTTGAAGGAATGGGACGCGAATCGGTCGAATCCGCCGGAGTCGGCGAAATCGTCGCCCTCGCCGGATTTGACGACATCAACATCGGTGAGACGATAACCTTGGTTGATAATCCGAAACCGCTGCCGGTTATCAATGTTGACGAACCGACGATTGTGATGATTTTCGGCGTGAATAATTCGCCGTTTTCCGGCATTGACGGCAAATTCGTTACTTCGCGTCAAATCGGTGAACGACTGCAAAAAGAACTTTTGGGAAACGTCGCTTTGCGCGTCGCTCCGACCGATTCGCCTGACCAATTCAAAGTTTCCGGGCGCGGCGAATTGCAATTAGCGATTTTAATCGAAATGATGCGCCGCGAAGGTTACGAAATTCAGGTTTCCAAACCCGAAGTCATCACTAAACGCAACGACAGCGGCGAACTGCTCGAACCGATTGAGCAAGTCGTGGTTGATTGTCCTGAAGAGTTTATCGGTGTCGTAACCGAAGCACTCGGACGGCGCAAAGGGCAGATGACGAAAATGATAAACAACGGCACGGGTCGTGTTCGGCTTGAATACGAAGTTCCGTCACGCGGTTTAATCGGTTTTCGCGGCGAATTTCTGACCGAAACGAAAGGCACGGGACTTTTAAATACGCTTTTCCTGCGCTTCGACAAATGGCTCGGCGATATGAAAGGGCGCGGCACGGGTTCGCTGATTTCCGACCGGATGGGCGAGACGACCACTTACGCGCTTTACGCTTTGCAGGAACGCGGAAAAATGTTTCTCAATCCGCAAACAAAGGTTTATGAAGGAATGATTATCGGCGAAAACGCCCGCGCTGTTGACCTCGATGTCAATCCGATTAAAGAGAAAAAACTGACCAATATGCGAACCTCTTCCGCCGACGAAGCGATGCGCCTCGTTCCGGTCAAAGATTTATCGCTTGAAGAAGCCCTTGAATTTATCGCCGACGATGAATTAGTTGAAGCCACGCCGAAAGCGATTCGTCTTCGGAAAAGAGTTTTGAAAGCCAACGAACGACCGAAGAAATAGTTTATGATTTCTATTCAGGAACTAAACAGAATCGCTTCGGCAAGACTAAAAGATGCGGAAATCTTATACCAAGGCAAAAGGTATGACGGAGCAGTTTATCTTTGTGGCTATGCAGTTGAATTAACTCTTAAAACTAAAATTTGCAAGACTTTAAAGTGGAGCGGTTTCCCTTCGACCAATTCGGAATTTCAAGGATTGCAAAGTTTCAAAACTCATCGCTTAGATTTGCTCTTGAGTTTATCCGGGCAAGAAGGCAAAATAAAAACAGCCTTTCTAGCTGATTGGTCAATTGTTGCGAACTGGGATTCGGAAACACGATATTCGATAGTTGGAACAGTTTCCAAGACAGGTGCGCTTGATATGATTGAATAGTCCGTAAATTAAATTTTTGAGTGTTCAGAGTTCAAACTTTAGTTTGCATTCCGCCGCGCTGCGCTGGCGGAAACACGCTCAAGCGT
>JAJAYR010000146.1 GCA_026786155.1 Pyrinomonadaceae bacterium | reverse complement strand
GCTGCAATCGGCGCAGGATAACGGATTTTCGCTTGAAAAAACCGCCGAACTGCTCGAACCATGGAACGAGCAGTTGATTCTGCACGCGACGAGAATTCACAAAGCGCGTCTGCGTTTCGTCGAAAGATTAAACGAAGTTTTGGAGAAAAAACTTTTCGACCGCGAAGAAGTTTCGATTCGTTACGCTTCGTCGCTCGAAGACAAAGGCGATTTGAACGATTACGCCAATTTGCTGGCGGAACGATTGAAAATCCGCGTCCAAGCCGAACTCGCCGCCGGTTACGCTTTAATCGGAACGCACCGCGATGACCTCGTTATTTTATTCGACGGACACGATTTGCGAAAATACGGTTCGAGCGGTCAGCAGCGCAGCGCGTTACTGATTGTGCAGCTCGCCAATCTTTCGGTTTATCATTCGCAAAATCAAGAATATCCGCTGTTTTTGCTCGACGATATTGACGCGGAACTCGACTACAAACGAATCGGTCAACTGCTCGAATTTTTGCAGGGCAAAACGCAGACTTTCGTTACGACTTCCAAAGAAAGTTTCATCGAAAAATTCGGCACGGGCGCGAAAATTTTCACCGTCTTAAACGGAACAACGACAAAAGGTGAAATTTTCAAGTAATCAAAATTTCTTACGCCAAACTTAAAAAACGCTTATCAGACTGGAGCAGACTGGAGCGCAAGCATCCTTGCTTGCAATGAGCGTGAAACGCGAAAAAACCTCTCGCTACCTTTAACGTCAAACCTATGCGAAAGATTTATTCGCGCCTGCCCGCGCTCAATGAAGGCGAGCTAAACAAGCGCGATTCCAAACTTCGGATTTGTCCTTATATTTAAAAAATTCGCCGCCGAAATGCGCGAATTTTGTTGAAAATTCTTAGGAAACATTGAACTTCAGCAAAACGGCGTGTTTCGGCGGCGAAAAATTTTAAAGTGTCGGATAATTTTTTCTTGCCAAAACCGTCCGATTTATGCTAAATAATATACGGGGTCGGGATTATCTAAACCGGCTCGCGTCTCAGATGGAGATTCCTTCCATATTCCAAAGTTCAGCCAACGTAAAATCTTTTGAAATCATCAGTATTGTAGTAAATTTTACCGGAAATTTTCGGCAAAATTTACTTTGTAAGGTTGTCCGTATTTTGAGCGACGCTGCTTGAGAAAAAGCGTTGTTTTAGTTTGACGAGGAGAAGAAAAATGAAAAACGAAACGGGTACAAAAATAGAAACCGGCGAAAAAGTTGTTTTGCTTGACCCCGACCTGAAAAGTCCGCGGGCGAAGGATTTTGAAGATAAATTGTCGTCGTTTATCGTCGGACAGGAACGCGCCGTCCGGCGGATGAGCGGACTTTTTCAGATTTACTTAGCGGGAATGAACAATCCGGCGCGTCCCGTCGGCACGATGTTGTTTTTAGGTCCGACGGGTTCGGGAAAAACGCGCGTCGTCGAAGCGGCGGCGCAGGTTCTGTTCGGCGAACCGCACGCGGTCGTCAAAATTGACTGCGCCGAATTTCAGCATTCGCACGAGATTGCCAAACTCATCGGTTCACCGCCGGGATATTTGGGACACCGCGAAACTTCGCCGATGCTGACGCAGGAAAATCTGGATAAAGCGCACACCGACGAAAACAAATTAACTTTCGTTTTGTTCGACGAAATTGAAAAGGCTTCGGACGCGCTGTGGCAATTGCTTTTGGGAATTTTGGACAAAGCGACTTTGACTTTGGGCGACAACCGGCGCGTTGATTTTTCAAAAACCGTCGTTATTATGACTTCCAATTTGGGAGCGCGTGAAATGTCGGAAATGATTTCCGGCGGCATCGGTTTCGCGCCGACGAAAACCAATAAAGAGGCGGACGACAACGAAATTGACACGAAAATCTATCGCACGGCTTTGGAAGCCGCGAAACGTAAATTCTCGCCGGAATTTATGAACCGCATTGATAAAGTCATCGTCTTTCGCAGTTTGAAGGAACATCATCTGCGCCGGATTCTCGACATCGAACTGCGCGGCGTGCAGGAAAGAATCACCGATTCCGCCGGAACGAAATTTATTTTTGAATGCACCGTTCCGGCGAAGGAATTTTTGCTCGGCGAAGGAATTGATTTGAAATACGGCGCACGGCATCTGAAACGCGCGATTGAGCGATTTCTCGTTTATCCGCTGTCGAATCTGGTGGCGACCGAACAGGTTGAAACCGGCGATTTGGTAACGGTTGATTTCGATGACGCAGAGAAAAAACTCGTTTTCACGAAACAATCAGGCAAGATGATTATCAACGAATATGAAGAAGATTTGCCTGAAGACACGCCGGAAACAAAATCCGATGCCGTCGGGCTTCCGCTGCCGCACGCCCAAGCCGCCGCCAGCGGTAAAGGCAAATCGAACGGCGAAAATCAGGAAAGTTAATTGGCAAGACGGTAATTTTAAATTGAGAGCGATGCGAACTTTTCGCCGCTCTTCTTTTTTTGCAGTATTTTACAATTTAGGCTAAGTGAAAATATATTCGGAATAGATGACAGATGACAGATGATAGCTGATAGATTGGTTCTCTTATCTACCATCTGTCATCTATTATCTTTCATCTATTCCGAAGTAAAAGCAGTCGAAGATTTATTGGGTATAAATTTGAAACATTATCTCTTCTTTAAATAAACTTTCGATTTTTAATTTCTCGCTCAAACTGTTCGGCGGAAACGAATTGCACGGCGTTGATGCCAAATTTTATCGCGCCAATGACATTAGCTTCCTTGTCGTCGGTGAAAAAACATTCTTCCGCCGCGCATTGGGCTTTTTCGACAGCGGCTTGAAAAGTTTCCGCCGACGGTTTGACGAATCCGACTTCGTAAGACAAAACGAAAGCGTCAAAGAATCGCAAAATCGGAAAGTTGCGTTTGATAAATTCAAAGTGCAGTGCGTTCGTATCGGATAAAATTATCAAACGGTATTTTTTTGAAAGCCGTTCGATAAGATTTTCAGGAACAATCGGTTCGAGCGAGAAAATGCTGTTCCAAGCCGCGACGAATTCGCCGGAATTCATCCGCAAATCGAGCGTTTTTTTCAAAGATTGAAATGTCTCTTCGGCGGAAATTTTCCCCGTTTCAAAAAGCAGAAGTTCTTCGGCGGCGTAGATTTTCTCCCGAATCTCGGCGTGTTTCAAGTCGCAAACCGCTTCCAAAATCTTCATCTGATTGTCGAGTTCAAACGGCACGATGACTTTTCCCAAATCGAAAATAAATGTTTTTATCATTGTCTCTCATCGCTCGCCCAATTTTTCGCGCATTCGACGGCTTTCTTCCATTTCGCCATCAGTTCAAAGGCTTTTTCTGGCGGCATTTGCGGCACAAAAATTTTATCGGCGGGCGGGCGGCTTTTCAATTCGTCCTTCGATTGCCAAAATCCGATTGCCAAACCCGCGAGATATGCCGCGCCGAGCGCGGTCGTTTCGGTAATTTGCGGACGCACGACGGGAATTTGCAAAACGTCCGCCTGAAACTGCAAAAGCGAATCGTTTTCGGTCGCGCCGCCGTCAACTCTTAATTCTGTCAACGCGATTCCCGAATCTTTCTGCATCGCGTCGAGCAACTCCGCCGTTTGATAACCGATTGATTCAAGCGCGGCACGGGCGATGTGCGCTTTGCCCGTGCCGCGCGTCAAACCGATTATCAAACCACGCGCGTCCTGATTCCAGTGCGGTGCGCCCAAACCGGCAAACGCCGGAACGAAATAAACGCCGCCGTTATCTGATACCGAATTTGCCAACGCCTCGACATCGTTTGAGTTTTGAATAATTTCGAGCGCGTCGCGCAGCCATTGAACTACCGCGCCGCCGATAAAAACGCTGCCTTCGAGCGCGTATTCGGTTTCACCGCCTATTTGCCACGCAACGGTCGTCAGCAAGTTATTTTCCGATTTGACGGTTTTCGTGCCGATGTTCTGCAGCATAAAACAACCCGTGCCGTAAGTGCTTTTCGTCCGACCTTGTTCCAAACAAAGCTGTCCGAAAAGCGCGGCTTGCTGGTCGCCCGCGATGCCCGCGATTTTTATTCCTTTTAATTCGTTTGGCGTTTCGATTTCGCCGTAGATTTCCGACGATGAACAAACTTTCGGCAAAACTTCACGCGGAATGTCAAAGATTTTCAAAAGTTCGTCATCCCAGCGAAGCGTTTCGATATTAAACAGCATCGTCCGCGAAGCATTGGAAACGTCGGTTATATGCGCTTTGCCGAATGTGAATTTCCACACCAGCCAACTGTCAATCGTTCCAAACAGCAAATCGCCGTTTTCGGCTTCCCTTCGCGCATTTTCAACATTTTCTAAAATCCAATTCAGTTTGCTCGCCGAAAAATAGGCGTCCGTTTCCAAACCTGTTTTTTCACGAATCAATTCGGCGTGATTTTCACGGATTTCATCGCAGTAGGCGGAAGTTCGGCGGTCTTGCCAAACAATGGCGTTATAAATAGGTTCGCCCGTTTTCCTGTTCCAGCAAACAGTCGTTTCGCGCTGGTTCGCAATGCTGATTGCCGCTACGTCTTTGGCGGTGAGATTGGCTTTATTTAACGCCGCGATTGCCGTGTTCGTCTGATTTTCCCAAATTTCCTGCGGATTATGTTCGACCCAACCGCTGTTCGGAAAAATCTGCGCGTGTTCACTTTGTTCGACGGAAATTATTTGGCTGTTTCTATCGAAAATTATCGCCCGACTGCTCGTTGTGCCTTGGTCGAGCGCAAGAATATATGACATTTTTTGAATTTATAAACGAATTTGGATTTGAAAGATTTTATCATAAAAAATTTTCGCGTTTCTATTTTTTTATTTTATTGGTGTGAAACGATGACATTCTCCGCGTCGTTTTTATCAATCGGCACGAGCCACTTGAAAAGCGCGGTTGCCGCCGCCGCGCCGAGCATTTGCGCGACGATAAAACCGGGCGCGTCCGTCGGGCGAATGCCCGCAAACGTATCGCTCGCCGTCCGCGCCAGTGTAACCGCCGGATTCGCAAACGAAGTCGATGCCGTGAACCAAAACGCCGCCACGATATATGCCGCGACCGCGAACGGCGTAACATTTGAACGCAGACGGACGCAGCCCCAAATCACCGCCAGCAGTCCGAACGTGGCAACGAATTCGCTGAGAAGCTGCGAGTTACCGGCGCGAGCCTTATGCGAGGCGAAAAATGTCGGCAAATCGAACATCGCGTTCGCCAATCCGACACCGGCGAACGCGCCCGTTATTTGCCCGAAAATATAAAACGGCACGTCGCGCCATTTCACGCCGCCGACTGCCGCGTCGGAAAGCGTTACCGCCGGATTAAAATGTGCGCCGGAGATTTCGCCGAAGGTTAAAATGAGCGCGACCAATGCCGCGCCGACCGCGATGCTGTTCGCCAAAAGCGCAATCGCGGCGTTACCGTTCGCCAGCCGTTCGCCCATAATGCCGGAGCCGATGATTGCCGAAAGCAACAACGCCGTGCCTAAAAATTCGGCGACCGTGCGCCGCGCCAAGGTTGTCTGTGTCATTATTTTCCGAAATCTCAGCCGCTTCAAAAATAAGTTTCCCGTTTATTTTTCAAATTTACACGGCTTATGCACCAACGGAAATCGCGCCGGATGTTTCCGCTTTTTCAATGCCGACGGGCGACGGAACACAGCACACAGACGCGGCAATGTCTTTGTCAGACGTATTCCCTAAAACGACGAAAACTTCCCAACGATTGCCGTCCGGGTCTTCGACCCAGGTTTTATCCTGCATCGCGTAACAACAATCGGTCTTCATCTCTTCCAAAGTTCGCAAACCGTTTGCATTCCAACGCTT
>JAJAYR010000145.1 GCA_026786155.1 Pyrinomonadaceae bacterium | reverse complement strand
TTCTCGTCTTGATTGCGGTTTTAATCGCCGGTTTAATTTATCTTTTTTATCGAAACCGGCTGGCGCGGCTGCTCGAAATGGAACGAATGCGGACGCGCATCGCCACCGATTTGCACGACGACATCGGCGCAAATTTGACGCGCATTTCCCTTTTGAGCGAAGTGGCGAAACAAAAACCCACGAACGGAAATGGAAATCTCCTGACTTCGATTGCCGACATCGCCCGCGAATCGGTCGCCTCGATGAACGACATCGTTTGGGCGATCAGCCCCGACCACGACAGTCTGCTGGATTTGACCAGAAGAATGCGCCAGCACGCCGAAGAAGTGTTCTCGTTTCGGGAAATTGATTTGGATTTCAACGCGCCCGCGTCGGATTTAAAATTAACCGTCGGTGTGCGCCGCGACGTTTTGCTGATTTTCAAAGAAGCCGTCAACAATGCGGCAAAACATTCGGACTGTTCGCAGGTGAGGATTGATTTTCGCTGTGAAAATTCGGTTTTACGTTTGAGCATTGCGGACGACGGCAAGGGTTTTGATTCAGCCGAAAATTACGACGGGCAGGGTTTGCGAAGTATGACGCGCCGCGCCAATGCTCTGGGCGGAAACTTTAAGATTGATTCGCACGACGGAACGACAATTCGATTCGAGCTGCCATTAGAAGCGGCTCGCCGCGTTTAAGTTTAGAGTCCACGCTGAGAGCGTGCTTTCTTCGAGCGAAGCGCGGGGGACAAACTAAAGTTTGGATTCTGAACGCGCACCTACTCACACGAGCAGGCGACAAGCAAAAAAAATTTCCGTAAAATAAGTCGTAACGTGATTGCCGCCATCGAAAATTATCAAACAACAGTCTCTAATCTGCGCGTCGTCATCATCGAAGACCTTCGGGAAATCCGTGAAGGCTTGTCCGCTTTGATAAACGGCACGGCGGGTTTCGAGTGCGTTTCGAGCTACGGAATGATGGAAACCGCTCTGGCGCGAATCGAAAATGATAAACCGGACGCGATTTTAACCGATTTGGGTTTGCCCGGAATGAGCGGCACGGAAGGCATTATCAAAATCAGAGAAATTTTTCCCGAAATCCCGATTATTGCCTTAACGATTTACGACAACGACACGGAAATTTTTAACGCTTTATGCAACGGCGCGAACGGTTATCTTTTAAAAACCACGCCGCCCGCGCGTTTGCTCGAAGCGTTAAAAGAAGCCGCCAACGGCGGCTCGCCGATGTCGCCGACGATTGCCGCCCGCGTCGTCAATCTCTTTCGCACATTTCGCCCGCCGGAGCGTTCCGATTATCAATTAACGCCGCAGGAAACCACGTTATTAAAACTCCTCTCAGTCCGTCGTTCAGCCCCGACGATAGTAAAATCGTTTTTAGTTTCGGCGGCGGCGTCATATCTGTAATGAATGCCAACGGGACGAGTCAAACTAATCTGACCATCCTGCAAGGCAATAGATTTCCTTCTTGGGGCGGATTGCCGAATACTGCGCCGACCATTACGGCGGCAGTCGGCGTGACGCGGGCGCGAGATGCGGGCGCGTCAAATTCTTCAATCGCTTCAGTTAATGATGCGGAAGATGCCGAAAACACTTTGAGCGTAACCGTCAACGGCTCGTCAAGCGCGACCTCGAACGGCGTGACGATTTCGGGCATTGCGGTTGATTCGTCCGGCAACGCAACGGCAAACATCGCGGCAACCTGCGGCGCAAATAATGCGAGCTTTACTTTGCGCGTGACCGACAGCGGCGCGCTCTTTGCGGAAGCGATACTCAATGTCGCCGTTACTGCCGAAACGATTTCGCCGATGATTTCTCTGCCGTCCAATATCGTGACGAATCTGCCTTTGAATTCGACCGATACGGGCAAGATTGTCAATTTTACAATTTCGGCAACCGACAACTGCGACGCAAATCCGACGATTGCGGCTGTTCCTGCTCCGGGTTCGGCGTTTGCAGTCGGCATAACCACTGTCAATGTTACGGCGACCGACGCTTCGGGAAACATGGCGACAGGCAGTTTCACGGTTACGGTTTTGTATAACTTTGCGGGATTTTTCCAGCCGGTTGACAATCTGCCGACGGTCAATACGGTCAACGCAGGTCAGGCGATTCCGGTCAAATTCAGTTTGAGCGGCAGCAAAGGCTTAAATATCTTCGCGGCGGGCTTTCCGGCATCGCAGCAAATTGCCTGCGCCACAGGCTTACCCGTTTCGCCTGTCGAAGAAACCGTTACGGCAGGTTCGAGCAGTCTGAGTTATGATGCGGGAACTGACCGCTACATTTACGTTTGGAAAACCGCAAAGGCTTGGAAAGGAACTTGCCGGCAATTGATAGTGAAATTAAACGACGGTTCGCTGCACGTCGCCAAATTCCAATTCAAATAAAAATGAGGAAAAAGCGCGATACAAGTGCGCTCTTCCTTTGTATCGCGCGTGTTTCCGAAAATTCAAATGTGCTTCGGTTTCGAGTGCAATTTTTCTCTGACTCGAATAATTAATTCACCCGGCTCCAATGTGTAGTTACACCGGCAGTTATTATTTGTAAAAATTGTCGTGATTAAATCGCAAAAAAGTTATCCGCGAAAAAAACGCGAGTTTTTAAGAAGGAGAAATAAATATGAAAAAACTATTCTTGGTTTTCGCTTTGACCGTTTTATTTCCAGTATTGGCGGCGGCGCAAGGCACGGGCTTTAACTTTCAAGGTCGTATGAACGACGGCACGAATCCGGCGAACGGCAGTTATGATTTACAGTTTCGACTTTACGACGCGATCATGGGCGGCACACCAATCGGTGCGCTCGCGGCGCGTCCGAACACGACTTTGATAAACGGCGTGTTCAGCGTCACGCTCGACTTCGGCGTGACGGCATTTAACAGCCCGGACAGCGTTTTTATCGAAATCGGCGTTCGTCCGAACGGCTCGCCGAATGCTTATACGATTTTGGGACCGCGCCAGCAACTAACCGTCGTGCCGTTTGCGGTGCGGGCGAGAAATTCGACGTTTGCCGATCTTGCGACCAACGCGACCAACGCGACTAACGCGCAATCTGCAATTAATGCACAGAATGCTCTTACGCTTATCACAATTCCGGGTGCTGAATTTGTGACGAAAACAAACGGTGGCGCAGACTTTATCAGAAACTCGACGGCTAGTCAGCCGACTTCAAACTTTAACATTTCGGGCAATGGTAATGTCGGCAACAATCTATCTGTCGCGGGTAATGTATTGCTTGAAGGCGATATACGACAAATCAGCAATTCCGGCGGCGCGGTCAAAGCGATGGCGGTAATTACCGTCACGCGCACCGGATTTCCTAATCCGACAACGGCGACGGCAGTAGTCTCCAGATGTTTCAGCGGCGTTGCGCTGCCTTCCGCGCCCAATTGCGGAATCACCATCGGCACGGTCAGCCTCAGCGATAGAGTGCAAATCAATTTCGGCTTTACGGTGAACAATCGCTTCGTTTCATTAACGGGTGTCAATGATACGGTTTCTTTTCAAAGCTATCCGAACGCGACGACGGTCGAGGTTGACGATACGACTACTAACGGCGGATCGAGCCAATTTTTTATTTATGTATATTAGAAAACGCTGAGAATACGAACGGAAAGAATGAACAATGAAAACTCGAAAAATTAAATTTACGGCACTGTTCGGAGTCTCGCCTTCAGGCGGAATTCTTCGCTAATCAACTGATTCCGTTTCAAGGCGGGACTTCAAATTCTCGCGCTTGAACCATTTACCGAAAAAGGAGCGGCAATATGCAGACTACACAAACAACCGACGAAACATTAAATATTTCCCGTGAGAAATTAGTTTCGCTCGTCAGCCAAATGTTCGGCGGCGCGAGCGGCAACCCGAATCCCGACGAACCGCACCAGCCCGGACCTTGGGACCCGATTATCCGCAAAGTTTCAAATCGGTTTTTCGGTCCGTTTCCAGAACCCTGGCGAATGATTTTCGGAAATCACTCTGAAACCCGGCATTCGGAACTTGGTGTGAACCGCGTAATTTTGAAATTACTCGCCGCGCTTCGTCCCGAAATTTTTGATGTCATCGGCGGCGGTCATCATTTTAGCCGGGCGGCGGCTGAACTTAATCCACAGCCCTTGCCGCCGCGAGCGGCTTTTCTCGCCGCTTTTGCTCAAGAAGTGATTGACCGCGCCGCACTGATGCAGGAAATCGCCGACGCGATGAATCAGGCGGGCGAAGAACGCGGAATTATCATTGTCAGCGGTTATCTGAGCCGATTCGTTGACGACCTTTGCCCCGAACCGATCAAAATCAAGATTCCGCCAAAGCCGAAATCCGACACGGACGACCGTTTATCAGGTTTGGAATTGATTATCACGGGCGCGGTCTTTGAACAAAACGCGGCACTCGCCGCCAATCAAGATTTGCGGCGGGAATTAAGCAATGCCGGAGCAAAGCTGATGGAAACCGGAATTGCCCGGATGTAGTCAAAAACATCGGCAACAGCGGACGAACAATAATACGATTGGTATGACCACGCAAGACCCGAACGAAGCGCATTTGCCGTTTCACTTGATTGTCTATTAAAAGGAGATTTATGAATACTCTCGATAAAAATACGCGACGGATGTTTTGGCTGATAATGTCGGCGGCGGCGTTTGTCTGGTTTTCGCCCGTAATCGCTTCGGCGCAAATTTTGAAGCCCGGCGAACTAATTTACAGCCGCGCGGCAACCGTGCAGGGCGGAAACTGCGATACGGGTTCGGTTTGGGCGGTCGGACAGGACGGCTCGAACGACCGTTTTATCACGCTCGGCTTTCACCCGCGCATCTCGCCCGACGGACGTTTTCTCCTTTTCAAGCGTTTTCATCCGAGTTCGCTTTGTTCGCCGTTCGGCATTGCGCCGGAATGGTGGATTCGTGATTTGGCGAGGCGCACCGAAACGCAAATCGCCCTGAACTTTCAAACCTCG
>JAJAYR010000144.1 GCA_026786155.1 Pyrinomonadaceae bacterium | reverse complement strand
CCGAGCAGTTTTTCAACCGTGTATTTTCCTTGCCCTGACGATTTTGTTTTTTCCAATACAATTGACATTTTGCAAAACTCCTTGAGGCTTAATAAGTCAAAGCCATCTGGCTAATAATTATACGCCAAATTGCGCGTAATGCAAGCTGTTTTTCTTCCCGATAAAAAAGTCATTGCGGACTTTTATTCTTTATTCGTAACTCAAAAATTTATAATCGAGTTGCTAATACGCTTTCCCGCTAGAAAGTGTGCAATAGGTCAGAACCGCCTGCGCCTATGTGGCGGGTAAAATCACCAAGTCGCTACCGCTTCTTGTTCTGACTTGGTTCATCGGCTAATGCACACTTTCTATTGGGAAATGGTATAAACAATCTCGCCGGACGCGGCGCGTTGATAAACGCCGTTCTCAAGCGTCCCGTTGAACACAAAAATTTATGACTTCAGAAACAAACAAACCAACTGTCATTCTCGGAGCAGGACTTGCCGGTCTAACCGCCGCGAATTTTCTGCGAAGCAAAAACGTGCCGGTTATTCTCTACGAAGCGGGCAACAAAATCGCCGGTCTCGCGCAAAGTTTTCACGACACGGACGGATTTACCTACGATTTCGGAGCGCATTTCGTCACCAATCGGCTGGCGGAAAAAATCGGCGTAATGGACAAATGCCGCACGGTCAAGCATTACGCCGAAACCGTCTGGCTCGGCGGCAAAAGCTACGGCTATCCGTTCGGGTTGATGCGCGTCCCGCGAATGACGGCGAGCGGCGTTGCCGCGCAGCTAAAATCCTTTGGCAGCCACGCAAAACCTGAATCGGCGGCGGATTGGTTTCGCGCCAGTTACGGCGCGGCTCTGGCAGATGAAGTGGCGATTCCGCTGACCGACGCCTGGTCGGGCGCGAAGGCGGCGGATTTATCGGCGGCGGTCGGCGGCGGCATTTCGAGCGGTATCGCCCGAACGCTCTGGCTCAAGATGGCTTCGCGCCTGACGAACCGCGCCGTTTCCTGCGGTTACAGCCGCGAACTGCCGGAAAAAGCGAGCGTTTATCACGTTTACCCGGAAGGCGGCATCGGAACTTTGTGTCAGAAATTGGCGGAAGGTTTGAACGGCACGGTCAAACTCGAATCGCCGGTCGAAGCGATTCTGGTTGAAGACGGTAAAGTCGCCGGTGTGCGCGTGAGCGGCAAAATTCAGGAAGCGTCAGCCGTTATCAGCACCGCGCCCGTTCACGTTTTGGGTAAAATCGTCGAAGGCACAAGCCGGCTGGCACATTTACAGAAATTTCGTTATCGCCCGATGATTTTCGTCAATCTGCGTTTCGAGGGACGCGGGCTTTTGCCCGATGTCGTGACGTGGACACCGGAAAACGAATTCCCGTTTTTCCGTCTGACCGAAACTCCGCTCTCGATGCCGTGGCTCGCTCCGAAGGGCAAAACTTTAATTACCGCTGACATCGGCTGCGAAAAAGACGACGAGTTCTGGCAGATGGACGACGAAACAGTGGGCGAGTTGTGCGTGGAAAACTTGAAGCCGCTGATTCCCAACGCCAAAGACCTTTATATGGGTTGCCGCGTTTTGCGAACGCCGATTGCCTATCCCGTATTCTTGCGCGAATATGAAACCGAAAGACAAAGTTTTGCGGAAGGAACGGGTATCGAAAATTTGCACAGCGTCGGTCGCAACGGCGAATTTCAGCATATTTTTATGGAAGACGTTCATCATAGGACGCTGCGAAAAATGCGCGAACTCGCATCAATTTTTCAATAAAAGCGATTAAAAAAGATTATTTTACCGAAAAGAAAAATGCGGCACAGCACTACACAATCGAATGAATTGCTTGCCGCCCCGAAAAATCCGATTAAGCACCCAAGCAAAAGTAATGAAGCATTTTGCTTTCGTTCAGAGTCCACGCCCCGCGCGTGTCTTCCGCCAGCGAAGCGCGGCGGAGCAGACAAACTAAAGTTTAGACTCTGAACTTTTCATAATGCCGCCAAACTTTTGCTTACCTGCTTAGCTTCTGGTTGTTTCTGGCGAGTTTGCTGTTATTCGTCTTTCTTCTGTGGGGAAAGTCCGTCCCATACGGCAACGAATTTCCTTATCTTCTGCGGCTGATAAAAGAAGCGCAGCCGGATTTTCTGGCGGGCGACTGGACGTTTTTCGCAGCGGCGAAAGAACACTGGCTTTTTAATCGCGTTTTCGGTTTTCCGGCGGAGCCGATGCCGATTGAAGTGTGAGGCTGGATCGGCAGAATCGCGGTTTGGTTTTTGACTTTGCGAATTTTGCTGAAAATCGGAAATCTCTGGCAAATTCCGCTCCGGGCAACAGCCGTTTCGATTGCCGGCTGGCTGACGCTCGGACAATCGCCGGTCGGCGACGAATGGATTCTCGGCGGTTTTGAAGCCAAAGTGATTTCCTATATTTTCCTGCTTTCCGCGCTTTACGATTTTTCGCTTCGGAAAACGATTTTGCCCGCCGTCCTTTTGGGAATCGCCTTTGCCTTTCACCCAGCCGTCGGGTTTATATTGACGGCAAAGAAATTTCTATGGAAATAAGGTAAAATTGCCGCTAATCTTTATTCGCGCTTGACTCTTGACACGACTACAGGGTTTATCCTTTTACTGTTGACAGAAATTGTCGGCTTAAATTCGAGTCAAGGCTCTAAAAAAGGGAGGAATAAGAAATGGCATTACGAGAAGGTGAAGTTTATCGCTGCCCGGACGCGAACTGCGGCTGCGAGATTACGGTGACGAAAGGCGCGCCGGCGACTTGTAAAGGACAAGAACAACCGCGTTGCTGCTGCGGCAAAACGATGGAAAAAGCGTCTGACTAAAGATCAGCGAAAGTGATAACCGATTCTGCAATCGGTATCGGTTATCACAAAATTAAACGAAAGTTTTAGTTTTTGTGAAGAAATGATGGAAAGAGCGAGAAGACAAAATTATTCTGAAAAAACGATTGCGCCGCGTTCAAGTTTGAAAATCGGCGAAGTGTCGCAAAGTTCAGGCATCGGCATCGAAGCCCTGCGTTTTTACGAGCGGAACGGGCTGTTGGGAAAACCGGTTCGTTCAATGAGCGGCTATCGGCTCTACGACGAAGGCGTGCTTGAGCGGCTCAGCTTTATCAAAAAGGCGCAGACGCTCGGTTTTTCCCTCGATGAAATAGGGCGAATTATCAAGGACGCGCAAAATGGCGCGAGTCCGTGCGATGATGTACGCAAGATTGTCCGTCGTCGTTTGACGGAACTCGACGAGCGGATGCGCGAAATGCGGCGTTACCGAAAAGAGTTGGCGCAGACGCTCGAAGATTGGGATAAAGTCGGGCGCGCGCCCGGACACATTTGCGGGCTGATTGAAGCGTCGGAAATCGAAAATCCGCCGCCCGCTCCGCAGCGTGTCGCGCCTAAAGCCAAGCGAAAATAAACTAGAGTGAGGAAAGAAAAAATGACGACGAATGCAACAAATGACACACAAACAACAACAGTAACCGCGCCGGAAATCGTCTGCGGCGGTTGCGCGAGTTCAATCAAAAAAGCCCTTGGCAACGTGGAAGGCGTGTCCGAAGTGGACGTTGACGTAGCGACTAAAAAGGTCACGGTCAAACACGGCGAAATGGTTTCGCGCGGGGAAATCGT
>JAJAYR010000143.1 GCA_026786155.1 Pyrinomonadaceae bacterium | reverse complement strand
ATTCGCTAAAGTAAGATGATGGCGATAACAACGCAGATTTTTTGGCTGGTGATTCTTTCGATGGTCGTCGCCTCAATCGCGTGGACGGTGACGCAGGAAGAGATTTTTAAGGAATGGCGCGAATAACGAAACACGGCTTGTGGTCTTGGCAGCGTTCGACCGAGATTGAATTAAACGAAGAACCCACAGGGACGGCGACGAGGCATCTGCGCCGTCCGTTTAATGCGTGTGAAGCCAGAGACGTGGAGCAGGTCATCGAAATGTTCCGAATCAAAATCTAAGAACGCGCCATTGCTTTCTACCCCGACGAAGAAACCTGCTTTCAGCAGGAACGCGAGTTTTTTGACCAGCGTTTGAAAAATCCCGTATGGGAATTGGAGTCGGTAGAAGATGAAAGAATCCGATATGAATTATGCGGCAAAAGGCGGTTGGCAGCGGTGAAGACTTCCAACGGAGTCAATATCTTGAAGTGGATTGACTACAAAAGAATGAATACCGACATTCCGCTTTACCTTTCGATGATGAATGGTCAGTGGATTATTGTCCGGTGAAAAGATTAAGCCGGACGTTTGGGAAAGAATTGCCAGAGCGATTACTGAATGAGTGAATGGCTCGGAGTAACGGTTTGAGCCGTGACTTGCCGCGCATTTTCACGGCTCAAACCGTTGCTGCGGAACTGTCTATCAAATCTTTTTGTTCATCATAAATTGCTCAGACACTCTACCAAATCAGGAATTCACCATCACCGAAGTTCCGCGCTTTCATTCCTTTAAACTTAATTTCATCCGTCTGCCTCAATTCAGTTCAAAACCGGCAAAACCAATAAAATCGCCGCAGTTAAATTCGTCTAAAAAAATTTAACCGGCTTGAAAACTACCTGAACTACGCCCGCCAACCGAAAATCTCTGGAAACAGACGCTTATTTATTATATCTCAAGACTTGGGTGTTTTAAGTCGGAGTCTTCAATTGCGGCAAAGCAAATTGCCGTTTCAAAAAGTCGTTTTCCGAGATAACCGGCAAAGATGCGAATGTTATGTCTTATTGCTTTTCAAAAATTATTTTTACTTTGGTCGGCTTGATTTTGTTGATGCCGGCAAATGCCTTTTCGCAAATAAAATTGCCGGACGAAAATAAACCAATCGCGCCGACCGCGGCTTACAGCATTCATCAGGGCGACAAACTGAGCGTCAAGTTTTTTTATCAGCCGGAATTAAACGAAACTTCGCTGACGGTGCGCCCCGACGGTTACATCAGTTTGCAGTTGATTGATGACGTGAAAGCCGAAGGTTTGACGACTCGCCAACTCAAAGCGCGTTTAGAAAAAGCGTATAACGAGATTTTGCTGGAGCCGCTGATTTCCGTCGCGCTCGTCGAATTCGTCGCGCCGCGCGTGTTCGTCGGCGGGCAAGTCGGCAAACCCGGACGCTACGATTTGCGCGACGGGCAAACGCTCGTGCAGGTTATTTTTCTGGCGGGCGGTTTCAACCGCGATGCCAATCGCGGCACGGTTCTGCACGCTCGCCCGGACGGAAAAGGCGATTGGAAGATAACGCCGGTCAACGTCTCGAAAATTTTAAGTCAAAAAGGCGCGGAAAAAGACGTTTTCCTCAGCGACGGCGATTATGTTTTTGTGCCGGACTCGAAAATTTCGCGGATTAACAAAGCCGTCGAGACTTTTCGCGGGCTGCTGCCGAGATTTTTTTGAACGAAATTAACCAAGCAAGTTTGAGATTTTGATGAGATATTCGACCGATGAAAGTTTAATCGAACAGGTGCGGCAGGCGGTTCTGAATCGCAAACTGTTAATCACGGCGGTTTTTTTGCTCGTCGTGCTTTCGGGCTTGTTCGCCACCTTGCTGATAACGCCGAAATACGAAGCCGGAATGAGCCTGATCGTTTCGCGCAACCGCGTTGACCCGCAAATCAGTCCGGGCGAAAAATCCGCCGACGTTTTGCTGACCGGCATCAGCGACGAAGAATTTAACTCGGAACTGGAACTCTTCAAAAACGGCGAAGTCATCGCCGGTGCGATTAAAGACTTGGATTTAATCAACAATCAAGCTCCGAAAAAAGACGAATCCTTCGGCGGCTTGGGGCAGAAAATCAAAGACGCAGTGACCGGCTTATTCGGTAAATCTTCCGAGGACGAAATCAAACCGGCGGCTGAAAGTTCTTCGCCGAATAATTTCGCGCTCGAAAAAACCGTCTCGCGCGTGATGAACAATCTCAGTGTCGAGCCGGTTAAAAAATCGCGCATCATCAAAATCACCTACACCGACACCGACCCGCTCAGGGCGAAGAAAACATTAGAGAAAATTTATCAGGAATACGCCGCGCTGCACGTTCGCATCAACGAAAAATCTCCGGCGACGGCGGTTTTCAGCGAACAGACGGATGAGTTCGACCGCAAACTAAACGGCGCAACCAGCGCGATTAAACAATTTGACCGGAAGAACGGCGTAACCGGCGGCGAAGTCGGCAGGCAGAGCGAGATTTTGATGACCCAGTTTTACGCGACGCAGGCGCAAGCCGAAGCGACGCGCACGGAAATCACCGAAATCGAGCAGCGCGTCCGCGTTTTGAAGGAAAAAATCGCCGGACAGCCGGAACAGCTTCAAACCGGCTCGCAGTCGAAATACGTCGCCGCACTCGACCGGATGAAGGACGAATTGGTGCAGTTGAATCAGCAGAAAACTCAGCTTTTGCAAAAATATAAACCGAATACCCGATTTGTTCTCGACATCGAAGAGCGCATTCAAAACGTCAGACGCGCCATCGCCGAAGAAACCGCCAATCCGCCGCAGGAACGCTCGTTTGCGCTGAACGATTTGCGCCGCCGACTGGAAAGCGATTTGTCGAACGCGCAAATCGCGCTCGCCGGACTGCGAACGCGCGAACGCGATTTGAACACGCTGGCGATTCGGCAGCGCGACGAAAACGCGCGGCTCAACGGCAAAAGCATCGAACGCGAACGGCTCGAACGCAGCCGAAAAATTAACGAGGAAGCCTATCTGCTCTACCAAAAAAAGACCCGCGAAAGCGAAGTCGGGCAAATCTTAAATCGTGAACAGGTGTTGAATTTCAACGTCGTTGACGCGCCGCGCACCGACGGCGAGAAGAAAAGCCCGCAACCGCTTTTGAATTTGCTGGTTTTAATCGGGTTAGGCGCAATCGCAGGTTTGGCGAGTGCGATTGTGGCGGAAAAATCTTTTCCGCGCGGCAGTGCGACGCAAATTAGTTCGCCCGTGCGCCGGATTACAGGGATTTACGGCATGCCGCTGCTCGCCGACGGTTCGCCCAAGCCGCGCCGCCGAAATTCCGCACGAACCAGCTCAAAACCGTCGAACTCGACCGCGCTCGTGCCGCGAAACGTCTTTATCGAAGACCCTGATGACGAAAAATTACGGGAAATTCTGAGTTATTACAACTCTAAGAACTAAGCACCTAGCAGAATTTAACCGGGTTTTATTTCGATTATGAAAGAACGCATCAGACTTTCTTTGTTGTTAATTTACAAACTGCTCGATTTGGCGGCTTTGACCTTCGCGCTCTGGCTGGCTTTTTATTACGGCGGTCCGCTGGGCGTTGATTACGTCCGCCAGTCAATCGCCGCGCCGACCGTTGACAGCACGATTTTTTTCGTCGGCGTAGTGGCGAGTTGGTGGTTTGTTTTGTCGTCATTCTGGCTGTATCGCTCGAAGCGGCTGGCAAGCCCGCGCGATGAAGTTTTCGACGTTCTCCGCGCCGTCGCGTTTTGTTCGCTGATTTTGGCGACGCTGATTTTACTGGCGGAATGGCATATTTTTCCGAAAAGATTTTTGCTGATGTTCGCGGCGACGGCTTTCGTGCTGCTGCTTTTGATTCGCGTTTTCAAACGTCATCTGCTGCGGGAATTCCGGCTGCACGGGCGCAATCTGCGTTCGGTCATCGTTATCGGCGCGGGACGGCGCGGGCAGAAAATTGTCCGTCAAATCAAGGAAAACCCGGAAGTCGGGTATCAGTTCATCGGCTACGTTGACGACCTCGACGCGCCCGAAACGCTCGGCAAACTCGATGAAATCGGGCGCGTTTTAGCCGAAAACGTCATTGACGAAGTGTTCATCTGTCTGCCGTTCAAAACTTTTTACGACCGGATGGAAACGGTGGCGCGGGCGGCGGAAGACCAGGGCGTAACGGTGCGCGTGGCTTCCGATTTTTTCAATTTGAGATTGGCGAAAGCCGTCGCCGGAGAAATCGGCGACGCGCCGATTCTTTCGCTTTACGCCGCGCCGCAGAGCGGTTGGCAGATGCTGATTAAAAACGCGATTGACTTCTGCGCGGCGTTAGTTATGCTGATTGCGCTCGCGCCTTTGATGTTCGCCGTCGCGCTGGCAATCAAACTGACTTCGCCGGGCGACGTTTTTTTCATTCAGGAGCGCGTCGGTTACAACAAACGATTATTTAAAATGTTTAAATTTCGCACGATGGCGGCGGACGCGGCAGCGCGGCAGAGGGGGCTCTAAAAATTAACCGAAGGCGCCGGTCCGGTTTTCAAAATAAAAAACGACCCGCGCATTACGACCGTCGGCAGATGGCTTCGCCAAACGAGTTTGGACGAATTGCCGCAGCTTTTCAATGTTTTGCTCGGCGAATTGTCCTTGGT
>JAJAYR010000142.1 GCA_026786155.1 Pyrinomonadaceae bacterium | reverse complement strand
GCTTAATTCCGTTTAACCGATACGCCGGATATTTCGGTAAAATAAGCCGATTTGTTTTCAGAACCGATACTGTCATCGTTCTGCTTTCGGGATGTAACTTGACCGGCGACGTGATTGTCGGGGGCATAGTTAAAACAAAGTGATGAAATTATAAAGAAGTTTGCGCCGAAATACAAAAATTTTATCAAGTTATTTTAGCAGTCAGAAAGATTTAATTTTATGGAAAGGAAAAACGGCGCGTGGAGGATGAAAAACCGTCAGAAATATGCCAATAATTTTTCAATAATGCGACGGCGAAGAAGAAATGCGAGTCGTCAAAATCAGTTTCGGGGAAGCCTTCAAAAAAATTATGAACGGCGAAATAAATCACGCGCCGGGCGGCGTTTTGATTCTCAAAGCAGAGAAAGAAATGAGAAATGAGAACTGAAACGTAAGTTAGGACTTCGTTTCTCATTTCTCATTTAATTGAAGGGTGAGCGCAATTCAAGAACGATTCGGAATAGATGCCAGATAATAGATAATAGATGACAGATAAAATCTCTCAGTTATCATCTCTCATCTGTCATCTATTCCGAATCGTTAAGATGTTGGTTTCAAAAAAACTTAATTGCGCTCAGGCTTCATTTAATTAAAAACTCTTTCTAAACAAATACGAAGCGCGAATGAAAAACGTGCGGCTGTTGCGTTCAAAGCGCGGTTCGAGTTGTCCGGTGAACGGCGAAAAACCGTTGTAATTGAAATTATCGTTGTAGCCGACGTAGAACGCCGTTCCCGGATTCGGGTTGTATCCGGCGAGAATCTGCCCGCTGACGTTGGAACTCAGCGAGTCGTAATCAACGCGCGTCCGCAAAAACGTAAAGCGCGTGAATTGATAAGTCGAACGCAGTGTAACGATGTTCGTGTCGTAAGCGGTGCGGTTGTTATCGCTGCGCGTCAAACGGCTTTTCGTATATTCGAGCGCAATCCGCAGCGGATTGATCGGCTTATAATCGCCGCCGACGGTCGCGTCGAACTGCCAGCCTTTGCCTGGGTCGAGCGCGGGCGGATTGGGGAAAATAATGTTCGGGTCGCTCGGATTGATCAGCAAAAGTCGAATGTATTCGCCGTATTCGGGACTGTTCAAATATGTCTGAAACGCCGGACTCGCTCGCGGGAAGCGGTTGCCCGCGCCGAAATCGAAGTCGAAAGAGTTGAAGGTCGAATTGACGAAACTATAAAACGAAAGCTGTTTATTGACGGTTTTGCTCAGATTGAAACTAAAATAAGGCTGCGTCGCCGAGCGCGTCGGCGCACCGAAAAACGCGCCCGACTGCCGCGCATTACGCCGCGCACCGAATTCGTCTTCGTAAATTTTTCCCAGCCCGACACCCGCTTCGCCGCCGATATACAAACTTCCCTGCAAATTCAGATTGAAACCGCTGCCGATTAACGCGCTCTGCGTTCTTCCCTGCCAATCAACTTGATACCGCGCAAACTGCCGCCAATTGGCGCGAATAATCGTCGCTTTCGGTTTTGACGCGCTGCTGAAACGATTGAAAAAGAAAAATGTATTGGTGTTGGTGCGCCGCGTAAATCCGGCATCGGCGCGGTAGTTGCTCGAACGTCCCGAAGCCTCGATAAACCAGCCGCGGCGGTCAGTCGTGTAATCTATATTCCAGTAATACCCGATGCCGTTGCCCGTCCGGTAGCGGCTGCGGTCTTCGTCAGCATTGTAAAAGTTTTTTCTCGAATGCGTTCCCAAAACTTGAAATCTCATCACCATTTTCGGATTCAGTTTAAATGTTCCGTCAAAGCCGCTCGTAAAATTGCGGTTCTTCGGAAAAACCCGCGCCGTGCCGAAAAATCAGACGTTGTTTTGGCTGCCGATGTCGTGTTTCAGGCGCACGACTCCGAAATAAGCGTTTTTGTCCACGAATTCGCCGATGCGCCGACTGATAAACGGGTCGTTGCGCTCGTCGAGCGAATAATTGCCGGGCGCGTTGTCCGATGCCAGCAGCAGACCGAAAGAGTTCGCGCCGACTTTGCCCGTCAGTTTCGCCGCCACGTCCGGGTCAATAATCGTCCGCGAATAAAACGGCGAGAGCGGCGAATCGAAAATCTCTTTGCCTTCGAGAAAAAACGGACGCTTTTCTTCAAAGAAAATCGGAAACCGCTGATTTGCCGAAACGACCGGCGCGTCGGCTTCGATTTCGGCGAAATCGGGATTTATCGCCGCATCCAGCGTGATGTTGGGCGACAAAGTATATTTCAGATTAACGCCGAGTTCGGGCGTGATCGAATCGTTGACGAACCTGCCGAAATCTCGGACTCCGGCGGGATTAAAAATCGGGTCGAAGCCGCTGCTGTTCGCCGTCGAAATCGGCAGTGTGCGTTTGCGTGAGCCGGTTTCCGATAAGGTGATGCTCGGCACGATTTCCAGAGTGCGCTCGTATTTTATCTCGTTCAATCCGGCGAGTTTGCCGTGTTTGACCAGAAAGCCGGAAATATCGCGGTCGTCCGGCAGCCATTGGTCGAATTCGTTGTTGAAGCGGTCAATGTGCCGCGCGGCGTTAAAGCCCCAGAGTTTTCCCTTTCCGGCGGTGTAGCGCAGCGATTTGAACGGAATCTGCACTTCGACCGACCAGCCCCAATCTTCAATCACGCCTTTGGATTCCATCACGATGTCCACCGAAAAATCCGCGCCGTCGCCTTCGGTGAAAATCCCGTCCTGCTGAATGCCATACGGATTGAAACCCAAAATATAGGCGCGGCGTTGGTCGTTGTAAGTGTCGAGCCAAATACGCACGTTGTCTTCGCCGAAAACTTCGTCGCGTTTGGCGACCGTCGCTCGAATCTTGTCTTTTTCGTCGAAGCATCGAAACGCGATATACAGATTTTTTTCGTCGTAGCCGACCATCACTTCGGTCGGTTTCGAGGCGGCGATATTATTGCCCGGACTGGTTTGATAAAAATCTTTCAAAACCTGCGCCGATTTCCAAACTTCGTCGTCGAGTTTCCCGTCAATCGCGGGTGGCGCGGCGAATTTCACGACGTTGACGGGTCGCATCTTCTCCGGCGGCAGATTAAATTTCCCGCCGGAATTGGCGTTCGGCGCGGCGTTCGCGTCAGTTTTCGGTTTGTCGTCCGTTTGGACGAGATTGTTCGTATTCGCCGATTGCGCCTGAATAAAAATGGTAAAAATAAAAACGAATATAATAGCGGACAGCTTTTTCATTGCTTCACCTGTTTTGCAGAAATTGAATTGTAAATCGGCAGCCAGAGGTTTTCCTTGGTTTTGACTAAAACGAAAGTTCGATTAGAAGGTTTCATAAGTTCGGGCGAAAACCGGAACATTTTCGCCCGAATGAATTATTGAACCGATTTCAGAGCGTTCGAGTTGCGAACGATTATTCGTCCGTCGGCGGTCGTAAAAAGCCGGTGATTGTTACCGCCGCCGCCGATTTTCCAGACGAAATTGTTTTTCCCGTCGCTCGCCGAATTCAGCGCGAAGCCTTCGCCGGTAACGTCTTTGCGGTTCGATTCGATATTGGCGTTGGCGTTTTCGGGCAAGGTTAAAACGATTGTGCCGTCCACGGTTTGCGCCGAAAGCGTTTGAAAATCGCCTTCAAAATTCATCGCGCCGTCCGCGTTTTTCGCGGTAACTTCGCCTTTAAAACCGATGATGCGAACCCGCGCGTCGGCACTGTTGACGGTCAGTTGCCCGTCGCCGTCGCGGCCGTTAATGGATTCGTCCGCGCCGCGCAAATCAATTTTGCCCGAAACGCCTTCGAGCCGGATTTCGCCGCCCGTCGTGATTTTCAAGTTTGTTTTTTTCGGCACGAAAACTTCCAGACGCATTCGATTCGCGTCGCCGTAATAATTGTTACCAGCGGGATTTTTACCGTCGCCGATTTTGATATTGACATCCGAACCGCTTTGTTCCGCCTTCAAATCAACCGGCGTTTGATTCGGTCTTCTCGAAACGCGGGTCAGCGCGTAGCGCACTTCCGACTTATCCCAACCGCGCACCGTAACGGCGCAATCGCCCGCTTCGACCGTAACTTGCGGCGTTCCTTTGACCGTAAAAGATTCGGTTTTTTCTTCGATTGACGGCGAACCGTAACTCCAATTGGCGTTCGCCATCTGCGCCATCGCTTCCTTATATTTCTCCTGCGCCACTTTCATCTGCGCCTGCATTTCTTTGGAATTGAAGTCAACTTTCGCTTTTCTAAGCTGCGCTTCGATTTCTCTCTGCATTTCGGGAGTCATTTTGCCGATTTCCTTTCGCGCGTCCCTCAACGCCTGCTCAACTTCTTTTTGCGCGTCCTTCAACGCCTGTTCGATTTCCTTGCGAGTTTCGGCATCGAGATTTGCGCCGTCGAAATCCGGCGTTGGCGGCGTTCGCGGTGTCTTTGGGGTTTTTGGCGTTTCAGGAGTTTTCGGCGTTCGCGGTGTTCGCGGGGTTACGCCGGAAAAATCTTCGTTGTCCCAATCTTCATCGCTTTTACTTTTCGGCGATAAAAGATTCGTCGCCGGATTTAGCGTTTTGCCGTCATTTTTGCGCCTGACGGACAATTCGCCGTTGACGCTTTCGAGTCGAATCTGAACGTCGCCGCTGCCGATTTTGCCATACATATCGCGCCCGACGTATTGACCTTTGCGAACCGGAAGCCCGAAATCGTTGCTGATTTTGCCGTTGACCGTTTCGGCTTTGAGCGTCGCGTTCGCGTCCGACGGCAGCGTCAAATCAACCGTCCCGTTGACCGTTTCGAGCGAAATCCGGCTGCCCGTCGCCAAAGCGTCAAAATCCGCGATGACCGTGCCGTTGACCGTTGACAAAGTTGCCGTGCCGCGCAGATTTGTTCCCTTCACCTGACCGTTGACGGCGGAGGCTTTGGTCAAATTTCCGGCGTTGGCGATGCTCACCGAACCGTTGACCGTTTCGATTTCGTCCAGCACGGCGGTTTGCGGAACTGTCAAACGATATTCGACTTGCAGTTTGCCGTAACTTCTGCCGCCGGAGTTGCGGCGTTTCCAATCGCCGTAATCGGTCTGGACGCTGAACGCATCCTGCCGCGCATCAATTTTGATTTCGACTTCGGCTAAATTTTCCTTCGTGTCGCCGGTTTTGATCCATTCGAGTTTAACTTCCGGCTTGTCCCAGGTTTCAATCGTAATCGAACCGTTGACGTTGGAAACGCTGACTCTGCCGTTCGCGTTCAGCGGATAAGTTTGCTCGAAGCGTTCGGTTTCGTCTGCTTTGATAACCGTTTTAACTTCGGGAGCGATGTAATTATAATGATTGGATTTTTGCAGATTGCCGTCGGAGGCGAGCATCAAACCGGCGAAAATTATTGAATATAACCAGGACATATTTTAGGTTCTCCTTTTTTCGGATTTTTTCCGTTTTCTAAATGGAGAACACCGCGCAAAATTATTTTATGACAAGAAGTTTTTCTTTTTTTGATTTTTTGATAGTTTTTCAAATTTTGCTCGCTAAGATTTTAGTTGATTTCACTTCGGAATAGATGAAAGATGAAAGATGATAACTGATAGATTGTTACCCGGTTTTATCTTTCACCTATTATCTATCATCTTTCATCTATTCCGAATCGTTTCCTGATAAGCATAAATTTTGAAACATCACCATTTTTTTATCGCGGCTTAATGCTGAACTTTTTTTGACACTCTCAACAAATCGGCTTAAACTATCGGCAATATGGCAAACAGTCACGAAGCAAGAATCGAGAAAATCGAAACCGAATCCGCCGAACTCCGACGGCAAATTTTGCAATTTGAATTTCAACATAAAAAAGATTTTTCCGGAGCCGACCAACTCTTTACGGCGAAAAATGACCAAATCCAACGCCATCTTGACCACCTCACCAAACTTGTCGGCATCACCTACGAAGAACTCGACCTCTTGGACGGAAAACTCCAAGAAACCGGCTATTATCTGGCGCAGCCGCGCCAACGCTCCACATAACTTTTAACCCAATCAAAATCTGTGTCATCCAAGAATAGCCGAAGACTCCAACCATATTTCGCTTTGGAAACCGGTTGGAGATGAAGACGTTGCCGATCAATCTCTTTTTAAGGTTCTCCCGCTCGTCGGTTGGTTTTCAACACGAACCGATACAACAATTTAACGATAGCGAAACATCTGACGAATTTACTTTGAACTTTTCATTTGATAGTTTTGTATATTCGATTCAGGCTATTTTTATGGAAAAAGAACGGAGAACATAATGAATTTAAAACGAACGCGACTGCATATTTTGCACAAACCGAAAGATTTGAGCAAAACAGCCAAAACCGGCGTTTCTCTCCACTGCCACACCGAACATTCTAAAGAAATGCTGGATTTTATTCCGCATTACGCCGCTAAACTTCCGGTAATTTCCTATTTTTGGGACAAGGAAAATAAAAGCCATCTCGAACGCCGGGGCAAACCCATTGAATTTGGCGATGCCTACTGGTCGCCGCCGATGACCGCGCACGACGTTTTTAATATCGAGAAAAAGCAAATCAACGAAGCCGGTTTGGAAGCCATTACGTCCATCACCGACCACGACAGCATTGACGCGAATCTGCAAATTAACGAAGGCACGGCGAACGAGCAAGCCCCGATTTCGATGGAATGGACTGTTCCGTTTGAAATCGGATTTTTCCACGTCGGCGTTCATAATCTGCCGAAAAATCGCGCCGTCGAATTGACGAAAACGCTGCTCGATTACACTTTCAACAAGGAAAATCATAGTGGCGCGAAACTCAACGAG
>JAJAYR010000141.1 GCA_026786155.1 Pyrinomonadaceae bacterium | reverse complement strand
GCGAAAAATAAATTGCACGAGAGCCGCACCGAGCGCGAGTTTGATGCTTTCACGCCCGACCAGATAAGTAATCAGAAAAATCGGCGCACGCAAAGAACCGCTCATTATCGCGCCTTTGTAATTCCACTGCCGGATAAGCTGCGCCGGATTTTGCCAAACGCCGCTCAGGGCTTCGCTGATTGTTTCGGTCGAAGCAATCGGCGTTGTTTCCAATATCAGTTCGTTCATTTTGAAGAATTGCCGCCGCTCGAATTTAGCTCTTCCTGCTGAATTCGCCAGCATTCGTCGTAGGCTCGATAAACTTTCTCGAAAACCGCGTCCCACGAACGCGACAGCGCAACTTCACGCGAACGCTTTTTCATTTCGAGAAGTTTTGGCGGATTGTTCATCAATTCCAAAGCATATTTGACGAATTCGCCAAAATTTTCGGCGACGAATCCGGTTTCGTCGTGGCGCACGATAAATTTCGGTCCGCCCTGATTGGTAACGATTGCCGGAACGCCCGACGAATTGGCTTCCTGCACGACGTTGCCGAAAGTTTCCGTTTCCGACGGGAACACGAAAACGTCCATATTAGCATACGCTTCGCTCAAACGCTCACCGTCGAGAAATCCGGTAACTTCGACGCGGCTCATATTCTTTTCCAGAAAACCGCGCTCGCTGCCTTCGCCGACGACGAGAAATTTGAAATTCGTTTTTCCGGCTTCAAGTAATTTTTTTTCCAAATCAGGCAATAGCCGCACGTTCTTTTCGGCGCGAAGTCTGCCGACGAAACCAAAACGAAAAACGTCGTCGCTGACCGTTCGCTTGGTCGGCGAAAAAGTTTCCGTGTCCACGCCGCGCGACATCAAAAAGGCTTTGCGTCCCGTGCTTTTCGCCAGCAAATCAATCAATTCCTGATTCGGCGCGAGAATGACTTTCGGGATTTTATAAAAAAGCGTCGTGCCGTCCAAAATTTTTCGTTCGGCAAAATTCGTTATTTTAGAAACAAACGAAGCGGGCAGAAATCGAAACATTTTCGCCAAACGGTGCGCGGCGAATTCGTGGACGTTCGTGTGCCACGAACCGAGAACCGGAATCTGCATTTTCCAGCCGAGATAAACGCCGACGATGCTGATGTCGTTGATGCCGGTAATATGAATAACGTCGGGTTTGAATTTGACCATTTCGCGCAGAACGCGCGTCGCGTGGCGTTGAAAAAACGGGTCGTAAGCCAAGTCTTCGTCTAGCTTGAAGGAAACCGGCGAGCGTTTGAGCGTGAGAAAAGTAACGCTTTCGTCCTGCGAAACTCCCGTTTTTTTATCGGCGTGAACGCATAAAAAAGGATAGCCGTTTTGTTTGGCATATCCGACTAATCTTTGGCTGGTCATCGCCGCGCCGTTGACCTCCAAATATGAATCAGGGAAAAAGGCGACGCGCAAAGGTTTGTTCATAAAAAAGTAGAGAGTGGAGAGTGGAGAGTGAAGAGTTTAGTTTTTCTCTTCACCCTCTACTCTCCACTCTCCACCGTGTAACTAATTCGCCTGCGCTTCTTCGACTGTCAGACTGCCGACGATTTCCTGCAAATCGGGGATTTCAAATTTGGTTTGCGAAGCGTCCTGCGGCACGCGGTCTTCGCGTTTCATTGCCAGACGAAACAGCGGGCGCAGTCGCGGGCTGCCCGAAACGCCGAGCGTCCACGTCGCCCATTGCAGCCAGCGCGGTCCGCCGAATTCCCAATGCACCGATAATTTACGCAGTCCGAGTCCGTCGTAATCGTAATAAACGCGGTCGAACCATTTGCGCCGACCTTCGGCGAATTCCGGGTAATGTTTTAAAATCTCGCCGAACGACTGCATTTGACGCGAATGAAGCGGCTCTTTATATTCGGGCATCAACGCCACTTCGCTGCGCTTTTCAACCCGAATTTCTTCGACGAATTCGGCGAAAGTTTGGCTGCCGGTTAAATTGATAACCGTGTTCGGTTTGCAGCCGTGCCGGTCGCCGCCGGTAACAATCGGCAAATTCAACGCTTCCGCCATTTCGATGACGGCTTTGTTTTCCGACCATTTGCGAAAACCGTTGATTTCGAGCGCGTGAATCCAGCGTCCGTGTTCTTTGAGAAAGTTTTTCAGCAGCAGTTTATGTTTCTCTTTGCCGACGATTTCGATGTCCCACAACGGATGATTGAGAACGACGAGAACTTCCGGCAAACCGTGAAGCATCGCCAACATCTCGTTGAGTTTCGCGCCACTATGATTTTCCTTGTTGAAAGTGTAATCGAGCAGCGTTTTCGTCAATTCGACGGCGCGATTTTTCGGCAGATTATGAACGCCGACGTGGAAAAATCCGATTTCAAACGGCACCGTCCATTCCATCGAAATCGGAGCGTGTTCGTTCGCCGTTGATTCGTTAATTTGCAGATTCGCGTCAATGCTGTCGTGGTCGGTGATGGACGTAATCGCTTCCAAACCGGCTTCGTTGATTTGCTTTTTCTCGATATTAAAAACGTCGTGCGCGGTCATCGGCGGCGACCAGTAGGCATCGCCAAATTCAATGGGTTTGCCCCGACGTTCGAGATGGCTTTTATTTTCCTTGTCCCAAAAATAGGAAATTACCGGAAGTTTAGCGGCGTAATGCGGAATAAAATCCAGCATTTCTTTAGAATGTTCGGTGTGGCAGTGGAGAGAAACGCCGGTTTT
>JAJAYR010000140.1 GCA_026786155.1 Pyrinomonadaceae bacterium | reverse complement strand
CGGGTCTTCGTCGAGCAGTTCGACCAGTTTTTGATAATCGAAAACGTAAATTCCCATCGAAGCCAGAAACGGACGATTGGCGGCTTCTTCCGCCGTTAAACCGAACTGCATCGTGTCAACGCGCATTTCTTCGAGCGCATCGCCTTTCGGTTTTTCCTTGAATTCGACGATGCGCCCTTCGTCGTCGGTTTTCAGCAGCCCGAAACCTTCCGCGTCCTGCGGATTGGCGGGAATGACGGAAACGGTAACGTCAGCGTTGGTTTCATAGTGGCGTTGGAGAAATTGCTGGTAATCCATCCGGTAAAGATGGTCGCCCGATAAAATCAAAACGGTTTTGACGCGCCAATCGCGGATGTGCGGAAGCATCTGCCGCACCGCGTCCGCCGTTCCCTGAAACCATTCCGGGTGATCTTTGGTCTGTTCCGCCGCCAGCACTTCGACGAAGCCGGTCGAGAAACTCGAAAAACGATAAGTCCGGGAAATGTGGCGATTGAGCGACGCGGAATTATACTGCGTGAGAATAAAAATCTGCATCACGCTCGAATTGATGCAGTTGGAAATCGGCACGTCAATCAAACGGTATTTGCCGCCGAGCGGAACCGCCGGTTTCGCTCTTTCTTTGGTTAAAGGAAAAAGCCGCGAACCCGCGCCGCCGCCCAAAATTACCGCAATCACGTTTTCGGTTTGTTCCATAAAATTTTTGATAACAGGTTGCACTTTTATCTTCTCAGAATAGCCGTAACCGCCGCCGAATATCAAGTAAAACCGACGTGAAATCTGACCGACTTTGACTTTTCACGTTTCATCGTGCTAACTTGCCTTTCACCGCATTTGCAAAGTTTTATGGCAAATTTCGGTTAGTTCTTTTTCAGCCTAAAACACTTTGGAACGCCGCTTTTTTCGGAAATCGGCGATATTGGGAAAGTCGGGTGCAAATCCCGCACGGTCGCGCCACTGTAAATTGAGGGATGAAGGATGAGCGATGAGCGATGAATTAAAGCAAACGGCTTTGTATTCATCGCTCATCGCTCATCCTTCATCCCTCAAAAGTCAGGAAACCTGTCCGAAGTTTTTTAGCCGAAATTCGTCTCGCGTCAGGACGGTTGGCTTAATACGGGTGTCATTTGTTTTACTCCTTTTGGTGAATAAAAAATCTTGTCCGCAGTGCCTTTCGTTTAACGACGCAAAGGCATTAAAGGCAGGATTTTTTATTTGTTTGCAATAAATTTCTCAAAACCGAATCACAATTTATTCAAACGCGCCGCCGCGTTACATTTTCTGCTGTTCGCCATTTTCACGCTGGCAAATTGCCGCCGCGCGAATCAGCCGGTTCAAACCGATTTGCCGACGCACGAAGTAACTGACGATTTGGGCAGAACGATAAAGATACCGCAAACGATTGAACGCGCCGTCTCGCTCGCGCCGAATCTGACGGAAAATATCTTTGCCGTCGGCGCGGGAAATAAACTCGTCGGCGTAACTTCGTTCTGCGATTATCCCGAAGAAGCAAAGGTAATCCCGAAAATCGGCGATACGATAAATCCGAATATAGAAACGATTATCGCGCTCAAACCAAACATTGTTTTCGTTTCGACTGCTTCGCAAATCGAAAATTTTACGAAAACGCTCGAAGGGCAAAACATCGCCGTTTTCATCACCAACCCGAACGATTTTGAAGGGATTTTGCGGAATCTAAAACAACTCGGCGACGTTTTAGGGACTTCCGCCGTTGCTGAAAAACTGATTGCCGATTTGCAGAATCGAGTCAAAGCCGTCGAGGAAAAAGTTAAAGATAAACCCAAACCAAAAGTTTTCGTGCAAATCTCGAAAGAGCCGCTTTTCACCGTCGGAAAAGATTCGTTTATCACCGAAATCATCGAACGCGCGGGCGGGCAGTCGGCGACGAAAGACGTGGCGACGGCTTATCCGAAGTTGAGCAAGGAAACCGCGCTGGCGTTAAATCCGGGCGCGATAATTCTGTCGGAAAGTCCTGATAATCTTGAACCGAACGACGTTTTCAAGAATTCCGACGCGGTGAAAAATAATCGCGTTTTTCGCGTTAATGCGGCACTACTCGCGCGTCCGGGTCCGCGAATTGTTGACGCGCTCGAACTGCTGGCGAAGGATTTGCACAATTGAAGATTCAAGGTTCAAGGTTCAAGGTTCAAGATTGGCGTTTCGGCGTTGGGCTGCTGATTTTATTGGCAATTGTTTTGACGATTGCCGTTTTGTTGGGCAGCGAAAAACTCTCGTTCTTTGCCCTAGACGAAAATCAGCAGACGATTCTTTTCGACGTACGGCTGCCGCGAATCTTGCTCGGCGCGACGGTCGGCGCGAGTCTGGCGTTGGCGGGCGCGAGTCTTCAATCGCTGCTGCGAAATCCGCTCGCCGAACCGTATCTGTTGGGCGTGTCGAACGGCGCGGCTTTGGGGACGATGCTGGCTTTCGTCTTCTTCGCCAATTTCGATTGGGCGCGTCCGATTTTTGCCATCGTCGGCGCGGGATTGGCGACGTTCACGGTTTATCAATTGGCGAAAAGCCGCGCCGGGATGAACGTCGAACGGCTGGTTTTGTCGGGCGTGATTGTTACGACGTTTTTTTCGTCAATTCTGGTTTTGCTGACGACGCTTTTGGACGCGGCGAAACTTCGCAGTTTTACGTTTTGGCTGTTGGGCGATTTGTCGCAGGCGACGAAAAGCGGGTTTTATCTGACTTTAATTTGCGCGATTTTAGGAACGATTATTTTGTCTTCGCAAGCGCGGGCGTTGAATTTGATGATGATTGGCGAGCGCGACGCTTTTGATTTCGGCGTGGAAACGAATAAAGTTCGGCTGATTGTTTTCACGACGGCATCGGCTCTCGTCGGTATTTCCGTCGCCGCCAGCGGTTCGGTCGGTTACGTCGGGTTAATCGTGCCGCATCTGATTCGGCTGACGATTGGCAGCGATAATCGTCTGGTAATTCCGTTTTCGGCAATCGCGGGCGCGATTTTCGTCGTCGCGGCGGACACGGCGGCGCGAACGGCGATTGCACCGCGCGAACTGCCTGTCGGCGCGATCACGGCGTTGATTGGTGCGCCGCTGTTTATTTATTTACTGAGAAGAAATTGAATTTACAGGGGTAACAGGATTAACAGAGATAAAGCAATAAAATAAATAAATCCCTGTTAATCCTGCTATCCCTGTAAATTGTTTTCAAAAATGCTCGAAGTTCAAAACATTACGATAAATTACGGCGTGTTTGCAGTCGTGCAGGACGTTTCCTTTAATCTGGAAACGGGAAAAATCATCGCTCTGCTCGGCGCGAACGGCGCGGGGAAAACAACCGTTTTGAAATCTCTAAACGGCGGTTTGCCGATTGCGAACGGCGCGATTTTATTGGGCGGAAAATCTATCAACGAATTTTCGCGCCGCGAAAT
>JAJAYR010000139.1 GCA_026786155.1 Pyrinomonadaceae bacterium | reverse complement strand
TTAACCAGCGGATTCAGATTATACGCTTCGTCAAAAACGACTTCGCCGCCGATGGTCGGCACGCCGAAACAATTGCCGTAATGCGCGATGCCGTCAACACAGCCTTTCAAAATTGATTTGTTTCTGCGCCCGTGTTTCGCATCGTCTAATTTTCCGAAGCGCAGCGAATTCATCGCCGCAATCGGACGCGCTCCCATCGTGAAAACGTCGCGCAAAATTCCGCCGACTCCAGTCGCCGCGCCTTGAAACGGTTCGATAAAACTCGGATGATTGTGCGATTCGACTTTAAAAGCGACGCACCAGTCATCGCCGATGTCCACGACTCCGGCGTTTTCGCCCGGCGGCACAATCACGCGCTCGCCCGTTACCGGCAGCCGTTTCAGATGAATCCGCGAAGATTTATAAGAACAATGCTCCGACCACATCACCGAAAAAATGCCGAGTTCGGTCATCGTCGGTTCACGCCCCATTATTTCCAAAACCTTTTCGTATTCTTCGGTCGTGAAGCCGTGTTGGGCGACGATTTCGGGCGTGATTGGCGGCTGGCTCATCAGTAAAACTCTCCGTTTGGTAAAAATCCGATTTAAAACAAAAAAGAGAGTTTATGCGGTTCGGACTTGTTTTTCAAATCCTTTACGCTCAACTCCTTTTAAAATTTCATCGCCGGTAATTATTTGACGAGCGTTTTTTCAATTTCCGCCCGCAGTATTGCGGTGTTAAATTTTCCCTGTTTGCTGTAAATCGCCTCGCCGTTAGCCTTAAAAAGAATCGTGAACGGCAAACCGCCCTGCCAATCTTTTGAAACGACGGCGATTGCCGCGCCTTCGTCCGGGACTTTCAACAGATAGCCGGGCGTTTCCGATTTCATTTCCGCCAGAAACTTCGGCACGTCGCCGTTGATTTCGGAAAGTTCGTCAAGGGAAATTGTTATCAAATCAATTTTATCTTTATAATCCGCGCCGATTTTGACCAAATCAGGAAATTCTTCGCGGCACGGGTCGCACCACGTCGCCCAGAAATTTATCAAAAGCGGTTTGCCGTTCGGCTTTATCAAATTTTTCAACGCTTCGGCATCAATCTGCGTAACTTTCGGCAGATTTGCCGTCGTTGACGCGACGATTGAAGTTTTTTTAACCGGAATTTTCGACTTCGCTTTTCGAGTTTGCGCGAGAGAATTTCCGGCGAAAAGAAATATGACGCAAAATAAAATCACCGGAACGCGATAAAAATTCAGCCGCGAACAGATACGAAAAAACACGAATTTTTTTTCGCTTTTTTTTCGTGTCCGTTCGTGTTTGTTCGTGGCTAAAAAATCCCGAAGACTTTGTGATGAAGTCATAATTTTAGTTTTTCGCGGCACGTTTAATCGAACAGCCGAAGGCGTTCGCGCTGGTTTTCACCACCGTTTTGCCGCCGAGACTGGCATCTAAAGCGTCGCGCAAAAAGTTCATCGAAACATTTTCGCCCGAACGGTCATTGTCAATCGCGCCGTGATAAACCAGCACGTCTTTTTCGTTCAAATAAAAAGTTTCGGGCGTTACGTTCGCGCCGAGCCGGTCGGCTAAAACATTGCCTTTATCAATCAAGACAGGAAATTTATACTTTTCGGCGGCGTGCGTTTTGACTTTATCCGCGCTTTCGGTCGAATTGGAATTGATACCGATGACGTTGATTCCCTTCGCCGCATATTCGTCGGCTAATTTGACGATTCTTTCGTCATAGCCTTTAACGACCGGACACTGCACCGAAAGAAAAATCAGAATCGCGCCGTTTTTTCCTTTCAATTCGCTGAAGGATTTTTCTGCGCCGTTCACGTCAGCCAACTTAAAATTTTCCAATTTCGCGCCAATCGCTAAATTGTCTTTCGCGCCGACATTATTGAAAGAAACGAGCGCGGCAATTGCAAAAACTGCGGCGACTAAAAAACTCAATCTTTTCATTTTCATAAAACTCCCTAAATTTATGCTTGCTGAACGCTAATTTTAACAATTTATCGTCCGCCTTCACAAGCTAAAAAACCTGCTGAACTCATTTAACCGAAAAGTCTCGGCAAACGGTTTTTCAGATTTTTCGGCAGCAGAATTTCCATCGCGTCGTCAACCGTGACGATTCCGGCGATTTAGCCTAAATCATCAACCACCGGCAACGCCAGCAGATTGTATTCGGCGATGGTTTGCGCCACTTCTTCCGCCGAATCCGACGGATGGGCAAACTGAAATTGGTCGCGCATCACTTCCGAAAGCGCGAAGGTCGGTTCGGCTAAAATCAAGCTGCGAAGCGAAATCAAACCGGCGAGTTTCCACGAATTTTCTTCTTCGACGATGTAGAGATAATAAATCATCGCGGGCGTTTCCGCCGTTTCGCGCAGTCGCGCAATCGCTTCGGCAACCGTTAGATTTTTCGGGAAGGTAACAAATTCCGTCGTCATCAAACCGCCCGCCGTATCTTTGTCAAACGCCAACAATTCGGCGACATCGGCTTTTTCTTCGTCTTCCATCAAAGCGAAAAGTTCCTGCGCCTTTTCTTCATCCATTTCGCCGAGAACGTCAACCGCGTCGTCGGGCGACATTTCTTCTAAAATATCGGCGGCGCGTTCTTCGTCCATTTCTTCCAAAATTCGCGCTTGATTTTCGGTGGACATTTCTTCGAGCATATCGGCGGCGGCTTCGTTATCTAAGGATTCGACGATTTCCGTGCGGTGAATCGGCGAGAGCGATTCGGCGAGCTGCGCGATTTCAACCGGATGAAGGCGCGAAAGTTTATCTTTGGAAGATTTTAACTGGACGGCGGCGGCGGTTTTGTCAGCGGCTAAATAGCCGACATCAGCCCAATCAATGACTTCGACGACCCGTTTGCTGCCGTAGAAACCTTTCGGCATCAAGCGGCGCAGAAATCCCTGCAAGCTGACATCCGCGCCGCTGACGCGCCATTCGCCCGCGACTTCGATGATCTGCACGTCGTTGACGCGGACGACACGCTTGCCGTCAACGTCAATCAACTGATTGTCCAAAACGTCTTTCGCCAGCAAAACTTCGCCCGTCCGCCGCGTGAACGGTTTCAAATCAATCACTTCAGAATTCATCCGCACGCCGTTTTCCGTCAGCGAAGAAATTTTCGCCCGCGGCATAAAAAACAAACGGCGGCGATAACGCGCCACGAGTCCCAAAACCGGCGGATAATCTTCTTCGCCATAACGGACGATGACATCTTTGATCTGCGCGATGCGTTCGCCTTCGGCATCGAAAATCGGACGCGCCAAAATTTGCGAAAGATAAAGCATAACTTAAAGATAACCCAAGTCGCCGGTTATCAAAACACGAAAGATATTGAACCGCGAAATACGCGAAACACGCTAAAAATACTGCCGAGCAACATTCGAGAAATTATCTTTTTTCGCCTCTTTCGCGTGTTTCGCGGTTCAATATCTTCAAATCTCGATTACAGCCAATTCGGGTTAAAGATAGCTGAATTCGGCGAAAGATAAAGCCGGAAATTTATAACTCAATGAAATTTTGTCGGACAGGATTTATATTTTCCGCGATTCGATATAAAATCTTGGAATTATGTAAAACACTGTTTTTGGTTGTTCAAAGTTTTCTGGAAATAGATGCGCTTTACGATTTTATAAAAAAGTAACGCGCATAAGAATTCCGCGCCGAACTAAATTCCAATTCCCAAATTCTTAAACTTTATAAGCTAACAAAAAGTCTGGAATTTTTATCCGCCAAAATAATTTATCAAATGAAAAAAACTTTACTTTATTGCTGTGCCGTCGGAATTTTAGCTGTTCCGACTTTCGCTCAAAACCGTCCGCGCACGTTCGATAATTTCGACACGCGGCGCGGTGTCGAAATCGTCGTGCCGACGATTGCGCCGCTGACGATTAGCAAAAACTTAATCAAAAAAACCGCTTCGGTTTCTCAAAAGACAACGCCGGCACAGGGAAAGACGAGTTTAAATTACAATGTTCAGCCGTTCGTCTATACGAAACTTTCGATGGCGGCGGGCAAAACGATGGACGGTTTTACGACGGGCGACGCGACGATTGATTCGTATATCGTTGCATCGTCAATGCGTTACAACATTGACCCGCTGCTGATTTATGCGCAGATGCACCAGGAATCGTCATTCAAATTAAAGGCGATTTCCTACAAAGGCGCACGCGGATTGATGCAGTTGATGCCCGCGACCGCCGTTCGTCTGGGCGTAACCGATATTTACAACCCGAAACAAAATATCGAAGGCGGCATAAAATATATGCGCTGGCTGCTCGACAAATTCGGCGGCGATGTCGCGCTCGCGCTCGCCGGTTACAATGCGGGCGAAGGCGCGGTGATGAAATACGGCAATCGAATTCCGCCATATCGTGAAACGCAGGAATATGTCCGGCGCATTTCGGCGCGTTACGGCGCGATTACCAATCCGAATCTGACGAAAGTCGTTCGCCAAGTCAGCGAAAAACAAGCCGTCAAATTGGAAACGAAGCAATCTGCGCCATTGACGACTTTGGAACGCAACGCGCTGGCGATTCGCCTTTCGGACGGCAGAATGCGGCTGGTCAATCAATAATTTCTAAATTTCTCTCTTCTCCTCTGGTCTGAAAAGACTTGCGGCTGGAACGTCTTCCAGCCGCGTTTTTTTGTTTAAATTGCCTTTCCAGTTTGAACTTCCAAACCATTCTTTGCCGCGCTTCATCGAAAATATACTTCCCTTCCAAAACGCGCCAAAAGCCTAAAAATTCCCAGCGTCCGACGGATAATTTGTTGAAAAGCGGAACGGCGTGCGCCGAATCAGCGGCGTTGAACATCGCCCGATTAAACGAATCGAGTTTTTGGTCGCCGCGTCTGCCCGCACCGGTGTAGAAAATCGTGTTCGCCGTTTCGCCGTGAAAATCGGGATAACACGGATTGATTTTTCCGAAGTCGGTGAGCAGCGAAATCAGTTTTCCGTTTCGCTGATAAATGCCGTTTCTGACTTTGTGAATCTCGCTGATTTCATTCCAGGTAAAAATTTCTCCGCAACTGCTCGCCCTTGAAGAACGCCCGTTCATTATGATATTTTGTCCGCTTATGCTTGACATAACTTTGTGTAACGATAAACTTTCGATACTTTTAAAGTGATTAAAAACTCCGTTAATTATTCTAACTGTTGTTTATTTCATTTCAGAACAAATAATCGTTTCTCGTAAAATCGTAAAAACTTGTCCGGCGATAAATTGTAATTTTTATTTATAACGGCTTGCTATATTTATCGGCAAATTTCTGAATTTTACGTTCCCAAGGAGGTAACTGAAAGTGAAAAAATTTCTAAGAAGCTGTTTGAAAACTTGAAACTACTTTAACGCCAGCGTCTCGCTGGCTGTCCGGTGAGCGTCCCGCTCGCCGCGCTGAGTGCGGGACGCACTCAGGACAGCCGTCGGGACGACGGCGTTACAATCGCTCCGCGAGTTTTCAAACCGCTTCTGAGAGATGAAAGATGATAAGCAGGTAAGCAAAAGTTT
>JAJAYR010000138.1 GCA_026786155.1 Pyrinomonadaceae bacterium | reverse complement strand
TAGCTTTGACTAGCGTGCTGATACAGTAAAATGAAAAGAATCCGATACAACGAATTTCCTTTCATACCCGCTATTTACAGGAACACCGGCGGCAAACTCCAAGTAAAAACTCCGCCGCCGGTGTTCATCAATATCTAAAGTTAACGATAGATATGCTCGGCGTTGTAATTTTGCCAAATGTTTTCCACTTCGCTGACTTCGGCGGCGGTGCGAGGGTGAAAACCGAGAACGATTCCGCCTTCGCGCAAACCGGTTTCATAGTGCTGAACCGTTTCTTCCGGGATGCCCGAACCGATTAACGCGCCGACCAGTCCGCCGGTGAGGCTGCCCGCGCCCCCGCCCACCAGAGCCGCCGCCAAAGGTCCGGCGACAACCAAACCCAAGCCCGGAAGCAAAATGCTCGTTCCGATTGCTGCAATCGCCCCGATAATCGCGCCGACCGTGCCGCCGACTGCCGCGCCGACTCCCGTTCCTTCCGCCGCTTTACTGCCGAGTTCCGTTTCCGTGCCGGAATGGCGCGTGCGCGTGTCTTCCGACATCAAAACGCTTACGTCGTCGCGTTTGTAACCGCGATTCAAAACTTCCTGATAAGCGTTTTCCGCATCTTTGCTGTTGCGAAAAATCGCCGTCATCATATTTCCTGTTGTAGTATTTTCCATTTTCTTATCTCCTTGTAATTTAATTTCGAGTTTCCAAATATGTTTTGAAAACTCCGTTTGCAACTAATAAAAACCCGACACTTCCTTCATATTTTCAATTCCCGGAGTGTCCCGGGTTTGTCCTGCCAAAACGCTACTCGTTTTCGCGTTCTGTTTTTCGGACGACGAGAACCGAACATGGCGCGTGATGAACGAGCGAATCGGAAACCGAGCCGACCGTCATTCGTCCCCAAAAACCGCGCCCGATTCATTCGCTTTGATAGCTTCAGGATTTACGGTCTGTTGTAGAATAACCGCCTTCGCTTTCGTCAGCATTGATGGAATTTGGACTATTTCCGGCATCTTGCGCGTCTTCGATAACGTCCTTTTCACCACTCGATAAGTCGCTCGTAGATGCCGGGTCAAGTAATTTCGTTTAGCAATCCAAACTGACTTTACTGACTTTTATGTCGGCATCAAATCCCTTTTTTATATTTGGCATTCGGTATGCGCGCACTCGCAAACAATATCCGGTGTTCCGGTTTGGTCGGCGTTTTTGCAGTAGTCGCTGCAATAATCGTCCGGCGAAGAACACGGGCATTTACAATTCTGATGCCGACATAAAATTTCTGTTTGGACTTCTGACATAGCGTATTTCTCCCTAAAAAATCGTCTGACTGAATTTTCAATTAAAAGCGTGAGTCGAATAAATAAACAAAATAAATAAACGCGGCGGCGAATTTTTTCCCGGATTGTCAGTGTAATTTCTCGTCTTTCTACCGAGTTTCGTAAGCCGCTTCTTCGTATTTTCGGCGGCAATTTTCACAATGGAATGAATTGTCCAAACCTTGTTCGACAGCCCGGTTGATATTTTCAAATGTTGGCTTGTCGGCAAAGAAAATCTTTCCGCACTTTCCGCAGGAAAACTCGTATTTATTCTGCTCGGTTATAAAATCGGTGATGCTGACGTAGTTTTCCTTCCGGTCGGCATCGAATTCTTCTTTTATTCCCTGCATCACAACCCTCCGAATACATTCTAAAATTACGCAAACGCTTATGCCTCGTCGCGGCAATCGGCGTGTCCGCAATCACAGTCGGTCGAATCTTCAGCTTTTTGGCACCACGGACAGCAATAATCGCTGCCCGTATAAGCCGGACAGCCGCACGATATGTGAGCGCATTCCTTTTCAAAATTTTCTTTCATTTTCAATTACCTCCCGATTAAGATTTCAAACTGCTTTTTTTAACTCCGACACCTTAAAATGGTTCGTGTAACTATGCCGCCGCCCGCGCCGCCAGCGAAACGTCTTTGACGAGTTCGGCGGTTTCAAACATCGGGGCGGTTCTGGCAATATCCGCCTGCGCGACGATGCCGCAGCACGCGCCGTTTTCATCAATGACCGCGACGCGCCGAATCTGATTTCTCTCCATCGTTTGGCAACAGTCTTCGACGCTCATCGCTGGTGTCACGGTGATGACGCTGTCCGTCATCACTTCGCCGGCAATCATCTGAAGCGGGTTTTTGTTATGCGCGACGGTGCGAATCGTAATATCGCGGTCGGTAATCATCCCGATTGGTTTTTTGTTTTCCGCGTTTTCGACCACCGGAATACAGCCGCAGTCATTTTCCAGCATCATCTGCGCGACTTCGTGCAAGCTCGTCGTATCCGTACAAAACTTCGGATTTTTCGTCATAATTTCTTCGATTTTCATATCATTTCTCCTTTTTGCCGCCGCATCGTGCGGCATTTTTCCTTTCTCGATATAGGTTTTCAGCCGCAAAAGATCATCGTCCATCTCGCTTTTCGGGTCGCGGCTGAAAAGTCCGGCGACAAAATGACCGAGCGAACCGCCGATTGGTCGGTAATCCATCTCGACGTGCAGGCGAGTCCCGCCGTCATCGGTTTTTTCCAGACGCAGCCAGCCCGATTGTCCATTTTTCGCATCACCGGCATTTTTCCATTTAATTGACTCATTCGGAACGACTTCGGTAACTTCGGTTTCCCAACTGACCGGAAATCCGGCGATGCCGTCAACCGTCCATTGATAGCGGTTATTGCCGACCGGCTGAACTTCGCGGACGTGCGACATAAAATTCGGAAAATACTGCGGATTTTTGACAATTTCAAAAACCTTTTCGGGCGCGGCATTTATTTTTAAGGTTTTATGCACTTCGATTGTCCCGTCGCCGTTTGCCGC
>JAJAYR010000137.1 GCA_026786155.1 Pyrinomonadaceae bacterium | reverse complement strand
GCGACGCGACTTCGCCGTCGGTCGTGTTCAAATTGTGATACGCCAAAATTCGATTGTGCGGTTCGGTCAAATCCTTGTGCGGGTAAAATCCCGAATCGAGAAACGCAATCGTTACACCTTTTCCCGTAAAGCGTTCGTCCGCATCCAGACGCAGCGGCGTGGAAAGCACGAAAGAGCCGTCTTTGTTCATCGCCGCGTCGCTGAAAATTTGCGTTTTGGCACGTTCAAAAAGCCGGACGCAGCGGGCGCAGACGGCTTGAAAATCCCGCGTGTCGGGCGCGTTGGCATTTATCAAGTCCCGCAAGTCTTCGGGCAGCGCGAGCAGCGGAACGTATTCGTCGCGGGCTTCGCGCGAACAAACCGGACAAGTGTTCGCGCCCGCCGTAATGTCGGCATTCATCGTCGGACGCTGTAAAGAAACGGTTTCGGCTGGAGTCATAACGGTTGTTAAATCGCAGTTAAGTTTTCCACAAACAACGATTTAAATCAATTTCTGGCTGCCCGGCGAGCAAACGCGAAATAACATTTGATTTACTTCATCAGTGCCGCCGCCAAGCCGGTTCCTAAAAAAGCGATTCCCAGAACCAGCACGATTATCGCCAATGGCTTGCTGCATTTACCGAAAATAGTTTGCCGAATTCCCGCTGCCGCCGCGTTCCGGCTGATTAAAATCACCAGACCGAACGCCGACACGATGCAACCGAGGTCGCCCGAACTGCCGTTAAAGGCGGCGGCTGCGCCGGACATTCAACGCCCGCGAACGGGTCGCCCATCACGCCGCCGCACGAACGGCAGTAAACGACCGTTTCATTTCGTTCGGCGAGTTTTAGGTTAGTTTTATTACACCGGCTTAAAAGAAGGTTAAAATTGAGGAAAGGAGAAAGTGCGGTAATGATTCTAATGTCTTTTTACTTTTTACTTTACCTTCCCTGCCATTTATACTAACCAATAGCAATTTTGCTGAAGTCAAAGGAGAAAAGATTTGCAGCCCAAAGTTCATCAAGGAATACTGACCGCCGAAGGCTTTCGATTTGCGATTGTCGCGGCGCGTTGGAACGATTTTTTGACCTCGAAATTAACCGAAGGCGCACTCGACGCGCTCGAACGGCACGGCGCGAGCGAAGACGCGGTCGAGATTTTCAAAGTTCCGGGTGCTTTTGAATTGCCTTTGACGGCGCAGAAAGTTGCCGCCAGCGGCAGATTTGACGCGGTGATTTGCATCGGAACGGTGATTCGCGGCGAAACTTCGCATTTTGAACACGTCGCCGGTGAAGCCGCCAAAGGCGTGGCAAATGTGGCGATGCAGACGGGCATTCCGGTTTTATTCGGAATTGTAACGGCGGAAACGCTCGAACAGGCGATTAACCGGGCGGGCGTGAAGGCGGGCAACAAAGGTTTTGAAGCCGCGATGTCGGCGGTTGAACTCGTCAATTTATACGCAGTAATGGACGGCGGCGAAAAAATTTCTAAAGAGAAAGTCTTCCCGCACGTCGTTTGAACGGTTCAAAGTATTATGGGAACACGGCGTAAAGCGCGGGAATGCGCTTTGCAAATGTTATTTGCGGCGGATGTCGCCAAAACGCCAAACGGCGTTTTGACGAGGGATTTCTGGGCGGAACTCGGCGAGCCGACTTTTGACGAGTTGAACCGCGATTTCTCCAATCAAATTACCGTCGGGACACTCCGCGAAATTGAAAAGATTGACGAAACCATCCGCACCCGCGCCGAACACTGGCGCATCGAGCGAATGGCGATTGTTGACCGCAATGTGCTGCGTCTGGCGGTTTATGAATTTCTTTTCACCGACACGCCGCCGACCGTCGTCATCAACGAAGCACTCGAAATCGCCCGCCGCTTTTCCACCTTTGAAGCGACGCAGTTTATCAACGGCATTCTTGATGCTATCAAACACGATTTGGAAAAAATTTCGGTGAAAAATTCCGGTGAAAATAATGACGAAGCGAATGAAAAAACGCAGGCTTCGTCGCGCTGAAAAATTTCAAATTCCAAATAAAAGTCAAAAAATTAGAAGCAATATCAAAAATCGGTTTTAAGTTTTGAGTTCAAATTTCAATTTGCTCCGCCGCGCTTCGCTGGCGGCAAAGACACGCTCAAGCGTGAACTCAAACCTTTAGCGCATTATTTTCAGACTGCTTCTTAAATTTGAAATCCGGGTTATGGAAGACTTTCGCCGCCAATTTTTGTCTGAAACCGCTGAAACGCTCGCCGATCTCCACCAAAATTTACAAAGCGCAAAATCGTTTTCCGGCGCGGTCAAGCGCGAAACTTTTCGCGTTCTGCACACCGTCAAAGGCACGGCGCAGACTTTCGGCTTTGATGCGGCGAGCCGGTTGGCGCACGACCTCGAAACGCTGCTCGCCGCCGATGCCAACGCGCCGGATTTGCTGCTCGAAGGCATCGAACTTTTACAAAAATCCTTGACCGAAGAAACATTTCAAATTCCCGAACAGTTCGCTCAAAAACTTCACGCGGTCGTTCCGAACGCGGCGCAGACAGCGCACGATACCGACAATAATCCAATTAACATTCCGGGCGAAATTTACTCGCAATTATCGAATCAGGAAAGAAAAACAATCGGCGCGGCGATGCGCGGCGGCAAACATTTATCCGTTTTGGAAATTGGTTTCGCGGCGGCAAATTTCGCCGCCGAATTGATAAACTTTCGGGAAATTTTGAATTCGTCGGGCGAAATTATCGCCACGTTTCCGGGCGCGAAATTTAGTGATGACGGCAAAATCGGCTTTCAGTTTTTAACGGCGACCAGCGACGCAATCAAGCAGTTGGCGGAAGAAAATTCGGCGAATGTTTTATGGAATTATTCGCCGGAAAAATCGGCGAACGACATCAACGCAGTGTTGCGGCAAATCGCCCGGCACGGCAGAGAAATTGCCGCGAAATTCGGCAAACAAGTCGCCATCGAAACTCAAATTGACGAAGCGAATTTTTCGCCGCGTGAATTAAAACTCGTGTTTGAAGTGCTTCTGCATCTCGTCCGCAACGCGGTTGACCATGCAATCGAGCGCGTCGGAAAAATTGAAATTCGAGTTAAAACAGAAGCTAACGGTTTTCGTCTTTCGGTTGCCGATGACGGTCGCGGCATTGATTCGGATAAAATAAAAGCTAAGGCGATTGAAAAAAACCTGATTTCCGCCGCTGAAAATTTAACCGCAACGGAGACGATTGATTTGATTTTTCAGCCTGAATTTTCGACGAAATCCGAAACAACCGAAATTTCCGGTCGCGGCATCGGGCTTGACGCGGTGAAGTTTGCGGTTGAAAAATTCGGCGGAAAAATAATCGTTAAAACCGAAAAAGGAAAAGGCACGACGTTTGAAATTTTTCTGCCGCGCGAAGGAAATTAGGAAACCGGAAACTTAACCGAATGAACGAAATCTATTGGACAAAGAAAATCAAAAAACAGCGAACTTTGTTAGCGTTCATCGTTGTTTTATTTTTGACGCTGACAACTTTCGCCCAAGATTTACCGAAGGAAATTCGCGGCTATAAAGTTTATCGGGCGAAAATTTCCGTTAAAAACCAAAGTGAAAAAAGCGACAACGGCAAATCGGCGAAGGGCAATGAACCAGAAGCGTTCGTCAAAGTCGGCGAACCGGAATTAGTTGACGTTTCCCTGACCGGAATCACGTTTGAACTTTCGGCGGAAATTGATTCGCCGGAGCAGAGTGCGAAAATTGATTTTTTGACGTTTCACGATTTCCGCGTCAACGGTTTGGCGGTTGAGGTTGAAGAATACCGGGAATCTTTCGAGTTCAAGAAAAATCAAGCAATCGCGCTGCCGAAGCCGGTAAAAATCTTCGTCGGCACGGAGCAAACGCTGCGCGGCGCGTTGTCGGAATGGACGAATTCAAAAGACGAG
>JAJAYR010000136.1 GCA_026786155.1 Pyrinomonadaceae bacterium | reverse complement strand
TTCTCCAACGCCACTATGAAACCAACGCTGACGTTACCGTTTCCGTCATTCCCGCCAATCCGCAGGACGCGGAAGGTTTCGGGCTGCTGAAAACCGACGCGGACGGGCGCATCGTCGAGTTTAAGGAAAAGCCGAACGGCGACGCGCTCGAAGCGATGCGCGTTGACACGACGCAGTTCGGTTTAACGGCGGAAGAAGCCGCCAATCGTCCGTTTCTGGCTTCGATGGGAATTTACGTTTTCGATTATCAAAAACTGGTCGAACTGCTCGACGAAGACCCTTCGCGCGTTGATTTCGGCGGCGAAATTATCCCGTCGGCGATTGAAAAACTCAATGTTCAGGCGCACGTTTTCGACGGTTACTGGGAAGACATCGGAACGATTCGCTCATTTTATCAAGCCAATCTCGATTTGGCTGCGCCGCTCCCGAAGTTCGATTTCTTTAATAACGAAGACCCGATTTACACGCGCAGCCGCTATCTGCCGCCGTCAAAACTTCACGGCTCCGACGTTGATAATTCGATGATTAGCGAAGGTTGTATTTTGAACGGCGTTTATGCCAGAAATTCGATTATCGGTTTGCGAAGTCGCATTGACGACGGCACCCGCATCGAAAATTCAATCGTGATGGGCGCGGATTTTTTTGAATCGCTCGATGAGTTGGAAAACAACGTCAGTAAGAATGAACCGCACGTCGGCATCGGTAAAAATTCGATTATTAGCCGCGCCATTATTGATAAAAACGCCCGCATCGGTGATAACGTCCAGCTTATCAATAAACATAATGTCGAAACCGCCGACGGCGAAGGCGGCAGTTGGTTCATCCGCGAAGGCATCATCATCGTTCCTAAAAACGCGGTTATCAACGACGGAACGGAAGTTTAGAAAAGCAAAAATTACCTAAAAAATAATGCGCTAAAGTTTTGAGTTCACGCTTCAGCGTGTCTTTTCGCCAGCGAAGCGCGGCGAAAGCAAACGGCGTTCCGCAGTTTGAACTCAAAACTTAAAATCCGCTTACCGATATAGTTTTTAATTTTAGCGAGTCAAAAGAAAAAGGTTGTTGGAATTTGATTATCCAACAACCTTTTTCTTTATCTTTTACTTGTTTTACTTTGAAGCGCGTTCATTTTCGCCGACAATATAACTGTTTTTCGCCCGCACGATTAAGTTCGGACGTTTGATGCGGACGCGAATTGCTTTGCGTTCGCCTTTCGTGCCGACGATTTCGGGATAATAGCCGAGCGAGTATTGACGGCGCAACTCTTCGGCGATGCCGGAAAACGCCGCGCTCAAATTGTTGTTCGCTTCAAATTTTCTGCCGCCGCTGTTTCGCGCCAAGGCTTCCAGATATTGTCTGCCCGTTTCATATTCGGCGCGGCTCGAACCGGCTGAACCGCCGCCGCCGCCCGGATAATTGCCGCCGTTGATTCCGCCGCCGCCGAAAATTCCGCCGAGAATGTCGCCGAGAATGTCACTATTGCCACCGCGTTTTCGGCGCGGATACGGATAATTATTTCCGCCGCCGCTGCCGACTCCCATTTCCGAAGAAGTATCGTAGCGAATCGGAAAGAAAAGTGCTTCGGTTTCTTCGGTGGCGCGGACGGTGCTTTGATAATTTGCCCGCCGCGAAGTCGTGTCCACGCCGTCGGTAAATAAAACGACCGCCTTGCGTCCTTCGATGCGCGTCAGTTCCCGGTTGATAACGTAATCAACCGCTTCGTAAAGCGATGTGCCGTCGCCGAACTGCGCCCGCCGAATCGCGTTTCGCAGCGCGTTGCGATTGCTCGTCGCCGGACTCAAAACGCGCACTTGTTCATCAAAAGAAATAACAATCACCTTATCGCCGCCTCGCAATTGATTGACAAAAGCGATTGCCGAATCCTGAATCTCTTCAATCCGAAACTGCGTCGAGGGGCTGACATCGAGCATTAAAATCACCGTGAACGGAACTTCGACCGACGCAAAACTGTCAACTTGCTGCTCTTTACCGTTCTCGAAAATCTGAAAATCTTCCTTTTTCAAACCCGTGATAAATCTGCCTTCGCGGTCAAGCACCGAGACGGGAAAAGTTACGAGATTCGTCTCGATTTTGATAACTTCGCCGTCGTCTTCAACGACTTCGCCGGTCGCGGGAACGGTCGGCGCAGAAGTTTTCACATCGCCCGTCAAAACCGGCGGACGTTTCGCCGTCGGCGGCGCGGAAGAATTATCCCGCGAAGTCGGATTCGGCACGACGCGCGGGCGCGTCGAACGCGAGACTTGCGCCGCCAGCGGCAGATTGAAAATTCCCAGACACACTAAAACGATGACGAATTTTTTCATAACTTCTGAATTCTCCAAACAATAATTGTCGGCGTTGGGAAGAGAATTTTTTGATTGTTATTTCGTGTTTTTAGATGCCAGAAACTTTGTTCAGATTTCAAACTTTAGTTTGCGCCGCCGCGCTTCGTCGGCGGAAACACGCTCAAGCGTGAACTCTGAACCAGCGAGTTCGTGAAATCGGCGGCGCACGGCATTGATATTGGCAAACGGAAGTTCGCGGGCGTGTGTGCGGTTAGTCAGCAGAATAAAAATGCGTTCGGTCTCCGGTTCAATCCACAGCGAAGTTCCCGTAAAACCGAGATGCCCGAAACTGTCTTTCGATAAAGCGTCGGAAGCCGTCGAATCTTTTGTTTCGGCGAGTTGAAACGCGATGGAACGCGCTTCATTAAAGTTCGGCGTGAAATTCGTGGGGAACAATTTGCAGGTTTCTGGTTTTAATAAAGTCGTTTGATTCGCCAAAAACTGCTGCGAGATTTTAAAGGTTTCAAACGCCGTCGAAAAAAGTCCGGCGTGTCCCGAAACGCCGTTCATAAAATAACAATTGCCGTCGTGAACTGCGCCCCAAATTTGATAATCGCGCCATTTATATTTTGAAACATCGAAACCTTGTTCGGTGCAGGTTTGCTTTTCAAATTCATTTCCCTTTTCGTTTGCCGCTATTGCTTTTTGCCATTTCTTCGGCGGATTGTAAAAAGTATTTTGCAGATTGAGCGGCGCGAAAATTTCTTTTCCCGCAATTTCATCAAGCGGTTTTTCGTAGATTTTTTCAAGCAGAAATCCGAGCGTGATAAAGTTCAAATCACTATAAACAACTTTCGGATTTGTCGAATTTTCAAGCAGTTCGGCGGCAATCAAATTTGTAATTTGAGATTTGAAATTTGAAATTAAATAAAACGGCTTCCACGCTTGAAAGCCCGAAGTGTGCGTCAAAAGATTTTCAATCGTAATTTCGCGCTTTTCGTTGGTATCGAATTCAACGAAATAACGCGAGAGTTTATCCGACAAATTTATCTCGCTGTTTTCAATCAATTTCGCGCACAGCAAACCCGTAACGAGCGGCTTGGTCAAACTCGCCAAATCGTAAATCGTATCAATGTTTGCCGCCATTTTTTCCGGTTCGACAACAGCGAAACCGAGCGCGTCGTGAATAAAAATCTTGCCTTTTTCCGCGACGAGATAGACGGCGGACGGAAAATCCTGCGCGTCAATTCGGGATTGTAAAAAAGTCGAGACTAAATTTTTCATAGAGATTGGCAGTGCTTCAAATTTTATGCTCGATGAATTTTGCGGTTGATTTTACTTCGGAATAGATGAAAGATGAGAGATGATAACTGATAGATTTGAGCGCGTGTTTTATCTATTATCTTTCAACTATCGTCTCTCGTCTATTCCGAGTCGTCTCTCATCGGCACAAACTACGAAACATTCCCATAAAAATCTAACCGCTAAATACGCGAAAGGAATCATTTTTCTTTTCATGTATTTAGCGGTTAATATCAAACATTTAAACGACTGCGATGGGCTTCGATTTTTTCTAAAACGCCCAACGCTAAACTCAATGCGCGTCGTCCGTCTTCGGCAGTTATCGGCGGCGTTTTATCGTTTGTAATGCAGTCTAAAAACGCTTCGATTTCGGCGCGGAGCGGTTCGACATCTTCAATTTCCAGACGATTGACCGAAATTCCAAGCAGCGGATGAATCGCGTTCGGCGCGAGCGACGTAACAGACGCGAACTTTGTTCCGTAATCGAGAACGACGTAAGAATTCGTTTGATAAAACCGCATTTTGCGAATCTTTTCCGTGCCGATTCGGGAAGCCGTGATATTGGCGACCGCGCCGTTTTCAAATTCGATGCGGGCGTTTGCCGCGTCAACTTTATCCGAAATAACCGGAATGCCGACGGCGCGGATTTCGGAAACTTTTGAGTCAACCAGCCACTGAACCGCGTCCAAATCGTGAATCATCACGTCGAGGACGACATCAACATCGAGCGAGCGATTCGGAAACGGCGAAACGCGGTGAATCTCGAAATACAGCGGATTATCAACGTGCGGGCGCAGCGCGACCATCGCCGGATTAAATCTTTCCAAATGCCCGACCATCAGTTTCGCGCCGGATTTTTCCGCCGCTTTTATCATCAAATCGGCTTCGTCCAAAGTTTTCGCAAAAGGCTTTTCGACCAAAACATTCACGCCGCTTTTGAGAAAAGCGCAGGCGATTTCGCAATGCGTTTCAGTCGGCGTAACGATGGAAATCGAGTCAACTTTATCGAGCAATTCGCGCCAATCGGTAAAATAATGACAGCTATTTTTTTCGGCAACCGCCCGCGCGTTTTCTTCATTTAAATCGCTCACGCCGACGAATTCAGTTTTGCCCGAACGAGCGATTTCGGCGTAATTTCGGGCGTGATGCTGTCCGAGCGAGCCGACACCGATGACGGCGGTTTTTAATTTTGTCATTTGTCATTTGTCCTTTGTCCTTTGCAAAAATCGCGTTGCAGTTGAACGCAAACTTTTATTCAGCGATACTGTTTATTTTCAATTATCTTTCGACAAACAACAAATGAACAAAGGACAAAGGACAAAGGACAAAGGACAAATCATCTGGCTTCTGTTCGCGCTCGTCATCATTTTTATTTATTTTTTCGGGCTTTCAATTCCGCTTGTTGGACCGGACGAACCGCGTTACGCGCAAGTGGCGCGGGAAATGTACTTACGCGGCGATTGGATAACGCCGACGCTCGGCGGTTTCGATTGGTTTGAAAAACCCGCGCTGCTTTACTGGCTGCAAATCGCTTCGTATAAAATTTTCGGCGTATCGGAATTCGCCGCGCGTTTCGGCTCGGCTTTATTTGGACTCGGAACGATTTTGGCACTTTGGATTTTAGGAAGTTTAGCCACAGAGAACACAGAGAATCACAGAGAAATCGAAGACGGCAAGACTTCCTCTGAGAACTCTGTGTCCTCTGTGGCAAAAAAAGATTTCGCCAATTGGCTCGCTTTAATCGCCGCTTCTTCAATCGGTCTGCTGGCATTTTCGCGCGGCGCGAGTTTCGATATTATCCTGACTTTCCCGATAACGGCGGCTCTCGTCGCGTTTTTCATCTTTGACCAATCAACCAAAAAATCCGGCTTTACCTTTTACCTTTTAACTTTTACCTTTTACTTTTTAATCGGCGTAGCTCTAATCGCCAAAGGTTTGGTCGGCATCGTTTTTCCTTTCGCCATCGTCGCGTTTTATTATCTTTTGTCCCGAAAATTACCGTCAAAAATTTTCGTTTTCAGTTTAATTTGGGGAACGATTTTAAGTTTGCTAATCGCTTCGGTTTGGTATCTGCCGATGTATCAGGCGAACGGCTGGAAATTCGTGGACGAATTTATCATTCAGCATCATTTTCAGCGTTACACTTCAAATAAATATCTGCATCCGCAGCCGTTTTGGTTTTTCTTTTTGGTTTTGCCGCTGATGACTTTGCCGTGGCTGCCGTTTTTTTTAGCCTCGATTTGGGAATTTATCAAACTTCAAAGTGAACGGTTCAAGGTGAACAATTCAGAAAAACTCTCGACTCTCGACTCTCAACTCTCGACTTTCGCCTTCGCGTGGCTGCTCGTGCCGCTTGTTTTCTTCTCACTTTCCGGCTCGAAACTTCCCGGCTATATTTTGCCGTCTTTGCCTGCCGCGCTTATTTTAACGGCAATCTACGTTTTCAAATTTGCGGAAAAATCGCGGACAAGACGACGCGCTTTGCAGATTCTGGCTTTTTCGACGTTCGCTTTGATATTCGTCATTCTGCAATTTTTCACGGCGGACTTCACCAAACCCGAAACGGTCAAAAATATGATTGAAACAATTGACGCTAAAGGCTTTGCCGATAAAAAAATCGTCAATCTTTTCGCTGTTTCGCACAATCTCGAATTCTACGCCGCCGGTCGTTTAATCCGCGAAACGGACGGCAAACTCAAACGCTACGACGATTTTTCCGTGCTGGTCAGAGAATTGGAAAACGCTCCCGGCAAACAAATTCTGGTCGCCGTTTCGCAGGAAGTTGTGCCGAGTTTAATCGAAAACAGTCTTTCGGCAAAAGTCGAGGTTTTGGCTGAAAATGGCGAAACGGCAATCGTTTCGGTTAAAAGTCCGAACTTTTAGTTTGCCGTTTTTCAAAAGTTTTACGTCGGCAGATGAATTTTTTGTTTATTCCGCCGCGCGTTTTAATCTGTCCGTCAACGCCGCGCCGATGCCGTTTTCGGCAACCGTTTCGCAATAAATTGTTGTGATATTTTCGCGGTCGCACGTCCGAAAAAACGCGAAAACTTCGTGCGCGTATTCTTCGACCGACCGGCAAATTTTTATCAAATCAAAATCTGGCGGCGGCTCGTTCAAGCCGATAAACGCGCTCGAATCTGAAATCTGAAATCTGAAATCTGAAACTAAAATTACTCGCGCTCGCGGCGCATAATGTTTATGTTTTAAGCCGGGACTTTTTGGCGATTCGTCTTTTTTGATTTGATAATCTCGCGTTTCGGGAATAATTTTTTGCAAATCTTCCAGCGAAATCGCGCCGCTTCTTAAAACCAGCGGCGCGTTTGAAGTGCAGTCAACGACGGTTGATTCCAAACCGATTTCCGTCATTTCGCCTTGCAGAAGGCAGTCAATTCTGCCGTCTAAATCTTCAAAAACCGCTTGCCAATCAGTCGGCGAAGGCTTACCTGAAAGATTTGCCGACGGCGCGACAATCGGCGTTTTACACGCTTTTAAAAATTCCCGCGCCAACTCGTTGCGCGGCATTCTTACGCCGATTGTTTCGAGATTTGCCGTCGCTATCAAAGGAACTCGTTCCGCTTTCGGCAAAACCAAAGTCAGCGGCGCGGGAAAAAACGCCGCGATAAATTTACGTGCGTCCGGCGTAATTTCCTTGACCAGAAGTTTAATCTGTTCCAAATTTCCGACGTGCGCGATTAAAGGATTATCATTCGGTCTTCGCTTGGCTTCAAAGATTTTCGCAATCGCCGATTCGTTGAAAACATTCGCGCCCAAACCATAAACCGTTTCGGTTGGAAACGCGACGATGCCGCCGCGCCGGATAAATTCGGCGGCTTCGATTGGCGAAGTTGTCAAAATCGTTTTCATAGGAACAGTAAAAAGTTTCCCAAACGGACGCGAAGAACGCAAAGAAAAATCTGCAAAATTTGAATACGGAATTTTTCGCTTTCCATTTGACCGCCCGTTTGCGTTAAAATTTAACCAAATGACATTAGAAGAAAAACTCAAAAACCTGCCGACTTCGCCCGGCGTGTATCTTCACAAGAATTCGGACGGCAAAATTATCTACGTCGGCAAAGCGAAAAATTTGAAAAACCGCGTGCGCTCGTATTTCCAATCGAATCGCGGACACGATAGAAAGACGCGCGAACTCGTCAAACGCATCGCTGATTTAGAATTTATCGTCGTTGACAACGAAGTCGAAGCCCTTGTTTTAGAATCGAATCTCATCAAAAAACATAAGCCGAAGTTTAATGTTTTATTGAAAGACGACAAGCAGTATCCGCATTTGAAGATGACGAACGAGCCATTACCGAAAGTCGTCATCACGCGCAAAATCCTGCGCGACGGCGCGAGTTATTACGGACCGTTTCTGCCCGCGAGTTTAGCGCGTCGGACTTTAGATTTGATAAATCGGACGTTTCAGATGCGAACCTGCGACATCGAAATTAACGGCAAACTGCCGCGTCCGTGTCTCGAATATCATTTGAAACGCTGTCTCGCGCCGTGCGTCAAGGAACTCTGCAAACCCGACGAATACAGCCAGGCGGCGAGCGATGTCAAACTTTTGCTCGAAGGCAAAAATAAGGAACTCGCCAACAAATTACAGTTGCGAATGTGGCATTTCGCCGAAAATCAAAACTACGAATTAGCGGCGAAATACCGCGATTTGCACAAAACCGTTTTGGCGTTGGGCGAACAGCAGAAAATGGCTTTGACCGCCGAGCGCGACGTTGATATTTTCGGTTTTTACCGCGAAGCGCAGCGGCTCGCGCTTCAGCTTTTTACGATGCGCGAAGGCAAAATCGTCGGTCGCCGCGAATTTTTCTGGGAAGATTTGGACGGCGAAAATTTCGACGTTTCGGAGTTTTTGGGCGAAGTTTTGGCGCAGTATTATTCAACCGATTATGTGCCGTTAGAGATTCACGTTCCGGCGGATTTCGCCGACCGCGACGTTTTGGAAAAGGCTTTGACGGAAAGACGCGGACGGCGCGTGCGAATTTTCGACCCGAAACGCGGGCAGAAAGCCGAGATGATTGCGCTCGTCGAAACTAACGCAAAGATTGCGTTTGAGCAAAGATTCCGAGTTTTAAAACCCGATTCGCAAAAGGTTTTGGAAGAATTACAGGAGATTCTCGAACTGCCGCATTTTCCCGAACGCATCGAATCGTTCGACATCTCGAACATCCAAGGTTCGGAAAACGTCGCCGGTATCGTCGTCTTTGAAAATGGCAAACCGAATCGCAGCGAGTATCGCCGTTTGATAATCAAAACCGTCGAAGGCGCAAACGATTTCGCTTCGATGAACGAAGCCGTTTTCCGCCGCTACAAAAGGCTTTTGAACGAAGAAAAACCGCTGCCGCAATTGATTTTCATAGACGGCGGCAAAGGTCAGATTTCGGCGGCGGCGGCGGCGATGCAGTCTTTAGATTTGGAAATGATTCCGATTGTCGGCTTGGTCAAACCGCCGAAACATCATAATCAAATTTCGCACCTTTTGCGCTTCGGTAACGAAGAAAATCCCGTCTATTTTGAAGCGGGCTTGCCTGTCTTTCGATTGGTTCAGCAAATCCGCGACGACACGCACAAAACCGCCATCGAATATCACCGCAAACGCCGCGAGATGCGCGATTTCACCTCGGAATTAACCGCCATTCCGGGCGTTGCCGAAAAGCGTAAAATGAAACTGCTGCGAAACTTCGGCTCAATCGAACGCATCGCCAAAGCCTCAATCGAAGAACTCTCGCCTTTCTTGGGCGCAAAAACCGCGAAAATGGTTTACGAACACTTTCAGAAGCAAAAGAAGTTAGCTGATAAATAATCTAAGAGTTTTAATCCTCCGCATATTTGATTGTTAACTCATCTTCAAAATCGAACAGTTGCAGAGCGTATTTTAGCCTGTCGAATTTCACGGTGTTACTTGAATGTGATTCAATGGCGTAAGTATCATTTAATCGAACGGGTTGTCTCAAATTATTTTCAG
>JAJAYR010000135.1 GCA_026786155.1 Pyrinomonadaceae bacterium | reverse complement strand
TCTTTGCATCGTGATGCGAAGCGGAGCTAAACCGCGCTGCCGGTTTAACTCGCGCCGGAGAATATTCATCTGCTCTCGAATTAGAGGCTGCTGTAAATTCGCTTGCAGTCTGCCGCGCATTTGCCCGACGAGATTCGAGCGATTTTGCCGCAAAACCTTTTCGTCCAAATCCTGAAACTCCTTCACTCTCTGCTCGTGCGTGAGCGTGTAAAACTCGCGCAATTCGGGACGCTCCCCGACAACCTGCGTCAGCCATTTTTGATAAAAAGCGCGGCGAAAAACTTCGGACAAATCCGCGAACGGAATTTGTCCGCCGATAACCCAATTCAAAATTTCGGCGGCAAAACTTTTCTCGATTTTCTGCCTGACCGATTCAAACGAAGCCCAACGCGGCGCGAGCGAAAGATTCTCGGTAATCTCCAAAACGCGAGCCGATATTTTCCCGACTTCGGCGTTGTCAAAATAATCTCCGCGCCAGCCAACCGAAGCGCAAAACTTTTTGAGTAGTTCGTTTATTTCAATGGCGTTTTGCCGAAGCGTTTGCAAAAAACCGACATCGGGCGCAGTCGTCACGGCGGTTGAAATGGCTTGCTCTTTCAAACCTTGCCGAATATAAATCTGCCGAAACTCCAAAACCCATTTGACGTATCTTTCGAGCGCGTCCCAATCAGATGTTTCGCCCTGCCACAACGCGCCGAAAAATTCCGCGCCGGGATTCGATTGCGCTTTCAAATCGCTTTGCCGACGCAAGTATTCGGCGACAAATTTCATCTCGTTCGCCTGTTCGACGAGCGATGCGTCGAAAGACGGCAGACGCAAAGCCAGCCAACGCTTTTTGACGGCGCGATAACGGCTGTCCAGAAAAGCGAGAAAACTAAAAATGCCTTGCGATTTTTTTTCGATATACGCGATTTCTTCGCTCGGTTCTTGCTCGAAAATTTGCGCCATAAAATTTTGTTCGATTCGCTTTCGCAGTCGGACAATTTCACGTCCTTTTTCGATTAGCTCCAATGCTTCGGGCGGCGCGTTGTTCCACGCTTCATTGACTAAAACTCGAAACGGCGCACCGGGCGAACGCGCAATTGTCGAAGCGACAACGCTCGCCGTTTCGATGTCCGCGAAAGTTTGCAGAGGCGGCAAGCCCAAAACGCTTTCCATCTTTTCCGCTTCGATTAAAAGCGCGTTTGTCTTTTCGATAATCGCCGTTCCCGTCCATTTGATTTCGTCCAAGCTATTTTCGGAATGGAAAGTTTTCGTCGTTTCGCGCCACGGATGCGTTTGCGGTGCGCCGACGAATTCAGCCGCCGCCGTCAAATCGTCAATCTCGCGCAGAATATTTGTCAATTCGACAGTCGTAACATTAAAAATATCCGAGTGAAATAAAATTTTCGGGGCATTGAGAACTCCGTCCAACTCGCCGTAAATCCGATACGGCGAAATATTCAAAACGCCGTAAGGTTGATGAACGGCATTGGTGTAATTTGTCAGCAAATCTCTCACCACCGGAAGTCGCGCCGTCGCCGTTTGCGCGGCGGAAAAGGTTTGCAGAGAAGCGTCGAGCGTGTTTTTCAATTCCTGCATCACGCTTCGCTTGTTCGCCTTGGTCGAATGAAGCTCCAGACAAAACTCACCCAAACCGACATTGACCAGACGGCGATAAACTACTTCCAACGCCGCCATTTTTTCGGCGACGAACAAAACGCTTTTGCCCGTCGAAAGGGCTTGCGCGATAAGGTTGGTAATCGTCTGCGATTTACCCGTGCCGGGCGGACCTTCCAAAACAAGGTCGTAATTTTTGGCGACGGTGGCGATGGCGCGAAGCTGGCTCGAATCTGCATCAACGACTTGGAAACTGCTTTCCGGCGGAAAATCTTTATCCAGCGTCAGGTCGCGGATTTCGTCGGGCAAACCGATAAAATTATCGCCTTCGCGGTTAATGATTTGTTGGAAAATTTTATGCGCCGCAACCTTGCCGGAATTTTTTTCGAGGTCTTTATACATCACCAATTTTTGAAACGAAAACAGCGCGAGATAAATTTCATTAGTGATTTTCCAATCCTTTTGTTTGGAGATTGATTCGCCGACATTTTGAAAGAAACTTTGCAAATCATAATTTTCGTCCGCCGTCTCTATTTCGGGCAGAGCGACGGCGTAATTGCGCTGCAGATATTCAATCAAAGACGGATTGACGATTATTTCCTCGTCGGTTGCCTTGACGGTAAAACCTTCGCGGGCGGATTTTCGGAGCAGTTCGACGGGAACGAGAATCAGCGGCGCGTGAAAGAAAATTTCCGAATCCTTGCTTTCCTTGTAATGCAGCATTCCGAGCGCGAGAAAAAGCGCGTTGATGCCTTGTTCTTCGACGATTGTTCGACCTTGTTCTTCCAAACGGCGCAGAGATTTATCGAGTTTTTCCGCCGAAGAACTGGTTTGCAGAAAATCGTCAGTGTGCGCGGCGGCAAGATTCTCCGTTTTGTATGGCGCGAAAAGTGAAAGCTGATTTTTCGTCATTTGCGGCGAAATGTCGGTTTCCGTTTCATCAAATAAAACATCGGCTTCGATGAATTCTTTTTCAACTTTCGTCTCCGGTTCATCGCTTGGTTTAAACTTGAGAGACTTTTTCTGCCCGCAAACCAATTTAAAAATCTCGACCGGCAGTTCGTCAATAATCGTTATCGTCGAAACTTTATTTATCTTGAAATTTAGTGCGCGGTTGCGTTTTGAAAGGTCGAGCAGTTTGCTTTTCCAAGCATTGACGGTTGCCGTAAATCTCTCGTTTTGAGTATTTGAAGCCATATTGCTTACTTCTCAAACTTGATTAAAAGTCGTAAAGCTAAATTACCTGTTTGAGTAAAATAATCATTTAATCCGCAAAAATCACCAAGAAACTTTTTGGGACGGAAGGAAAGCGTTGAGTTTGTAAAGTTCGACGCTCGCGGCAGATTCAAAGTTGATTTGAATTACATTATTTAGCCATCAATTCCTCAATTTCTTCCGCGTGTTTCGGGCATTTGGCAGTTAGATTGACGTTACCGCTTTCGGTAACTAAAACATCGTCTTCGATGCGGATGCCGATGCCGCGATATTTTGCGGGCGCGTTTTTGTCGTCCGGCGGAATGTAAAGTCCGGGTTCGACGGTTAAAACCATTCCGGCGGCGAACGGGCGCGAATTTTTTACTTTGTGGTCGTTGAAATAGCGTCCCGCGTCGTGAACGTCTAAGCCTAAATAATGCCCGACACCGTGCATATAGTATTTTTCGTAAGCCTTTTTCTTGATTAAATCTTTCGTTTTGCCTTTCAGGAGTCCGAGCTTTTTCATTCCTTCGGTCAGCATTTCGATGGAAAGATTCTGCCGTTCCTTAACGGTCGTGCCAACTTTAGTTGCCTCTAAACAGGCGATTTCGGTTTCGAGAACGATGTCATAAACGTCGCGCTGGGCTTCGGTGTATCTGCCGCTGACGGGAAACGTCCGCGTGATGTCCGAAGCGTAACCATGATAACTCGCGCCCGCGTCAATCAGCAGTAAATCGCCGTCTCGGAGCGGCGCGTTGTTTTCGACGTAATGCAGAATCGTCGCGTTTGCGCCGCCGCCGATGATGGAATTATACGAAACGCCGCTTGCGCCGCTGGTTCGGAAATGATGTTCGATAACCGATTCGAGATGCGCTTCGTTCATTCCCGGCTTGGCGGTCTGCATCGCTAAAATGTGCGCTTCGACGGCGATGTCGGCGGATTTCTGCATCAATTTCACTTCGTCGGGCGTTTTGTGCAAACGCATTTCGTGAATCGCAATCGTCGGGTCAATTATCGTGTGCGGCGGATAAGCGGTTTTCAATCTTTTGAATCGCTGCGCCGAAAGATAATTTAAAATCGCCTGGTCGAGCCGGTTGTCAACGCCGAAACGATAATAAAGTTTCTCGCTGCCGTTCAGTAATTTCGGTAATTCTGACACAAATTTTTCAATCGGCAACGCCTTATCCGCGCCGTAATTTTTCTTCGCGCCGTCCACGCCCTCGCGCCGTCCATACCACGTTTCCATTTTCGGGTCGCGCGGGCGGACGAAAAGCGTGTAAGGATTTTTTTTGCTCGACGGATTTATTACGGCAATCGCGTCGGGTTCGGGAAAGCCGGTCAGATAATAAAAATCCGGGTCTTGATGAAACTTAAATTCCGTGTCGTAGCTTTTGGTTACTTCGTGCGCCGCCGGAATAATGGCGACCGCATTTTTGCCGATGCTCTCGATAAAATCCTTCAACTGTTTTCGCATAAATTTTTCCTTTTTTTCTTTGTTGGTTTTCCTCTTGTGGAAAATTCTAACGCCGCTAGTCAAAAGACGCAAAGAATTCAAACAGGATGGACAGGATTTGCAGGATATTTTTCTTCAATCCTGTAAATCCTGTCCATCCTGTTATAATTTCCTGAATGGATTTACGCATTACGGAAATTTTTCTCTCGATTCAGGGCGAATCTTCGCACGCCGGACGACCGTGCGCGTTTGTGCGTCTGACGGGCTGCCCGATGCGCTGCGTCTGGTGCGATTCGGAATATACTTTTACCGGCGGAACGCGAATTTCGGTTGCGGATATTTTCAAACAATTAAAAGATTTCGGCTGCAATTTAGTCGAAGTAACGGGCGGCGACCCGCTCGCGCAGAAAAATGTTTATCCGTTTATCACCGAACTTTTAGACGCGGGTTACGAGGTTTTAATCGAAACCGGCGGCTTTTTTTCGACGGAAAAAGTTGATGAACGCGCCAAGATAATTTTAGATGTCAAATGTCCCGCGTCCGGCGAAAGCGCGAGAAATTATTGGGCAAATCTCGAACGCTTGAACCGCGAAAGGGACGAAGTAAAATTCGTTATCGCCGACTTAAACGACTGGAATTTCGCGCGGCAAATTATCGAAAAATATGACTTGTCGAACAAAACGAAGGAAATTTTAATTTCGCCGATTTTCGGTATTGAAAACTTGAAAGAAATTGCCGAAACCGTTTCGAGAAGCGGTTTAAAAGTTCGCCTGAATCTGCAATTGCACAAATATATTTGGGGCAAAGATGTTCACGGCGTTTAATTGTTTTGAGTTCCACCTTTAGGCGGCAAAATTAATCTACCGCTAACTTGAATTTATAAACCGGACGTTTGATTATTGAGACGAAAGCCGCCTCAAGGCGGAACTCAAAACTTCGGACGCGGGTTCTTCAAATTGATGAAATTATGCTGAAAAAAATCATTGTCATCGCGTTTCTTTTAATCGTTTCGCAGTCGGTTTTCGCTCAAAAAGCGAAGCCGACGGCAACGCCAATCGTTGCGGCGCAAACTTTGGACGAAAAAATCAAAGCCGAACTGCAAAACTTTAACGGCAAGGTCTGGATTTACGCGAAAAATCTCGACACGGGCAAAGATTACGGTCTTCGCGCCGACGAACAGGTTCGCACGGCAAGCACGATAAAACTGCCGATTATGACCGAGGTTTTCCACCAAATCGCGCAGGGCAAAATTAATTGGGCGGACGAATTCACTTTGACGAAAGCCAATAAACAAGCCGGTTCGGGAACGCTCGGCGAATTTTCCGACGGCGCGAAAATGGATTTAAAAAGCGCGACCAATCTGATGATTGTCGTTTCCGACAACACGGCGACGAATTTGATTTTAGACAAAATTTCAAGCAACAGCGTCAACGCATTTATGGATTCGCTCGGACTCAAACAGACAAAATCCCTGCGAAAAATCGGCGGCGGCGGCGACGCGAAAGCCTACGACGAACCGCTCAACAAACTTTTTGGCATCGGTGTATCAAGCCCGAAGGATATGGCGAAACTGCTCGAAATGCTCGAACGCGGCGAAGTCGTTTCCAAAGAAGCGTCCGCCGAAATGATTGCTATTTTGAAACGCCAGCAATACACTGACGGCATCGGACGCAACCTGCTCGACACCGTTCCGGTCGCCTCGAAATCCGGCGCGTTGGACAGACTGCGAAGCGATGTCGGCATCATTTACACCAGGCGCGGTCGCATCTTAATGGCGATTACGGTTGACGATATGCCGGTCGTCAGTTACGGAATGGACAACGCCGGAAACGAATTGATTTGGCGGCTATCGCAGATTTTGCAGGACGGTTTGGGGAAATAAATGGACGGTGAAAGTGCGGAAACCAAAATAACACTAACGCTTTATAGAGGTTTAAACGGCACGAATCCGGGTGCGTTTCGCGTTGATGAAGACGGCATTTCCGTATTTGAAAATTCTTTACCCGATTATAAATACAATTTGCCGATTCGCGTCCTTTACCGAAATGAAAAAGTCAGCGGCGCAATTGCCGAAATAATCGAACCGCTGCTCGAAGGCGGAATCGCCGAATACACGCCGCAGTTCGGCGACAATCATTGGTCGCTGCGTTTTCCGAATTTAGAAGTGCCGGAAATCAAAAGTTTATTGTCAAAATACGCGAAAGCTGTGCTTAAATAAAGGTTATGAACGATGCGGAAAAAATAGCGCAAGTCAAAGAAATATTAGGGTCGCAGAACTTGGAAAAGGTTTTTGAGGTGGTGAGTTTGGCGTTATCAATTCAAGACGAAGAAGACCGGGATTTGTATTTGCTCGACGCGGTTCGTTGGTTGGCAGCCAACGGAATTTGGCAAAAGGCTTACGGCGCGGCGCAACTGATGTCGGAAGGTTATGAGAAAAGTGAAGCGTTACAGTCGGTCGGCGATTATCTCGCATCAGTCGGGCATCTTGAAAAAGCCTTGATAATTTTTACCGAAGCGGAAAAAGTTTCGACCGCCGAAAATCTCTCCGAGTGGCAGCAAGCCGAACTGCTGCATAAAATCGCTAAATCTTTGCAGAAGTCGAAGGCTGTTTTTAAGGCTGATGAAGTTTGGGAAAAAGCGATTGCGATTGCCCGAAAAGGAGAAAATTCACCGAGTTCTCAAGACAGTCTGGATTCGTCGGGCGTTTTGGCGGAGATAGCTGAAAATTTTGCGGCTGAGGAAAGATTTGAGAAAGCCTCTGCCATCGCTCAGAAGTTAAAAAACAGAAAGCAGAAAACTTTACAGCATCTCGCCGATTATTTTCAACAGGCAAAACGGGTCGCCTAAATGTCGGAAAATTCAAAATCAATCGCGGTTTGCCTGGTTTCCGGCGGAATGGATTCGTGCGTTGCCACTGCGATTGCCAAACAGCAAAATGACGAAATCGCGTTTCTGCACGTTTCATACGGACAGCGCACCGAACGGCGCGAACGACGGGCATTTAACGACATCGCCGATTTTTACGCGATTGAAAAACGGCTCGACGTTTCGATTGAATATCTGGCGAAAATCGGCGGCTCAAGTTTGACCGACAAATCAATTGAAGTTACGGAAGCCGATTTGGAATCCGAAGAAATTCCGACGAGTTACGTTCCGTTTCGCAACGCGAATATGCTGGCGATTGCGACGAGTTGGGCGGAGGTTTTAAGCGCAGATTCGATTTACGTCGGCGCGGTTTTTGAAGATTCGAGCGGTTATCCCGATTGCCGACCGGAATTTTTTGCGGCGTTTGAAAAAACCATTGACGCGGGAACGAAACCGGAAACGCAGATAAAAATCGTCACGCCGATCATCGAATTTTCAAAAGCCGAAATCGTGCGAAAGGGAATCGAATTAAACGCGCCTTTAAATTTGAGCTGGTCGTGTTACCGCAACGAAGATTTTGCCTGCGGAACGTGCGATTCGTGTGCTTTACGACTGCGCGGATTTGAACAGGCGGGCGAAATTGATCCGATTGCTTATCAAAAAAACCAGGAGTAAAAATGAAAAAAATATTGGCAACTCTTATTTGTATTTTAGGATTGATTGGGATTGCTCAAGCGCAACAAAACTACTTGATTACCCAAAATTCAGTTGGAAATGTGCGTTTGGGAATGACCGTTGCTCAGGCGCGGAAAGCCTTAAAAGGTTTTAATCTGCGACGAGTGAGCGATGGCGACGGCGTTGCTTTAATTCAGGTCAGGAAAAACGGAAAAGACGTGATACATTTATTCGCCGGTGAAGAAGATCCTGATGCCAAAATTAACGAAAAAGCCAAAATTGAATTTATCGAGGTTTTTGACGCAAATTACAAAACTGCGGACGGCATTAGCCCGGAAATGCTCGTTAAAAATGCAGAAAAAATACTGGGTAAGGTCGAGCGTGTTTTTACAAGTGAAATCGAAGGACGCGAGTTCGTAGTTTTCAGGAAAAAGCCAAAAGGTCTTTCTTTTCGCGCAGATGTTAATAGAGAAACTGGAGAATATATGGATGCCGGAATATATCGCAATGGCGAAAGAGAAGGAGTTCGCTGTGTGCCGACAGCTTATGTTTTGAGCATTCAGATTAACGATTAATTGCTGCGACTTTGCAACTAGAAATTTAAATTTTTGATTACTTTCGGATGATTTGCGGTTTGCTAATTACCCAAGTCGTCATCGAGCGCAGGTTTTGGACGTTGGTCGTTTTGATCGGCTCGACAAACATTCCGCCTAAGTTTTCCGTCGCCGCAATCAACATTTCCTGGTCAACCAAAAATCGTTCGCTTCCGTCGGGCAGAAAATAGCGGCGTTCGGCGATTTTTTCTACTTTGTCTTCAATCCCAATCGTCGAAGAAAGCCGTGCGAAAAACATTCCTGAAGGTTTTAAAACGCGCCACATTTCCCGAAGCATTCGGTCGAAATGGTTTTCGTCATCGGCGAAATGAAGCACCGCGCTGCTGATGACCGCATCAAAATTTTTATCGTGAAAAGGCAATTTTTCGACGGCGGCAATTTGAAAGTTTTCAGGCGCAGATTTTGGAGCCAGTAGCCGCGCCAAACTACGGACGTATTCAATCGCTTCCGGGTTTTGGTCAACTCCGAAAACCTGGAAATTTTGGCGAAGAAAATAAACGAGATTGCGTCCGCCGCCGCATCCGGCATCGAGAATTTTCATTTCGGGAGCGAAACGATTTTTCAAAATCTGGTCGAAAAGATAAATGTCTATGTCGCCGAAAAACTCGCCTGCGTTTATCATCGGTTAATTTTTAATTTCGCAATCAATTTTGAAAATCTTCGCGCACAAACGAAAACATCACCGCGTCGTGATTTCTGCCGCCGATAATCAGGCGTTTTCGCAAAACTCCTTCGCGCGTCGCTCCGGCTTTTTCGGCGGTTTTTTGACTGGCGATGTTTTCAGCCGCCGTCAGAATTTCGATGCGGTTGATAAGTAAATCTTCAAAAGCGGTTTTCGCCAACGCCCGCGTCGCTGCGCTTGCCGCGCCTTTATTTTGCTTTGAAACGCGAATCCAATAACCGAGATTATAAAATTTATGTGTTTTGTTCGGCTGATTCAAACCGACACCGCCTAAAAATTCATTTGTCTCCGCGTCGAAAATCGCAAAGCCGAACTCCGCTTCGTTTTGCCAATTTTCTTCGACTTTTTTGACAAAAGTTTCGCTTTCGGCAAGCGTGTAATTTTCATGACACCACGGCATCCAATGCGAAAACTCGCCGCCGCGCGATTCCGTTCCAGCTTCAAATAACAGCGGCGCGAAACCGATTTCGTATTTTCTTAAAATAAAATTGCCCGCTCTAATTTCGCTTCGCATCAGATTTCCAGCCGCTCGCGTTTAATCTTCAAACCGTTCAAATTTCCCAAAGCACCGAACGCGATTTTTTCGGTTTGGAAAAATTCCTTTGCCAATTCCTGAATTTCTTCGAGCGAAACGGCTTTGATTTTTTCCAGAGTTTCCTCCAGAGAAATTTGTCTGCCGTGAACCATTTCCAAACGGGCGAGCGTTCCGGCGCGGACGCTCGAATCTTCTAAGCCTAATAAAATAGAGGCGATTGTCTGCTCTTTCAGTAATTCTAGTTCTTCAATTGTAATTCCGTCGCGGACGACTTTGCGTACTTCCGCGATGGAAATATCCAAAACTTCTTCGGTTTGTTTCGGCGAAGTTCCGGCGTAAATCGAAAAAACGCCGCAGTCCTGATACATCGCCGCGCTCGCGCCGACCGAATATGCCAAGCCTTTTTCTTCGCGGATTTTCTGCCACAAACGCGACGAAGTTCCGCCGCCGAGCGCGTTCGCCAAAATGTCGGCGGCATAACGGCGTTCGCTTTTCGCGTCAACGAACGGCGCGGCGATTATCAAATGCGCCTGTTCGAGATTTTTGTTTTTTTTGATGACAATCGGCGCGGCAATCTGCGGATTTTGGATTTTAGATTTTGGATTTTGGATTTTATTCGTTGAGTTTTGACCGAAAAACTTGTCGGCTAACTCAACGATTTGCGCGTGTTCGACATTGCCCGCCGCGGCGATGATTAAATTTTGCGCGTTAAAGGTTTCGGCGTGATATTTTCGCGTCGCTTCGCGGTTAAAGGTTCTGACGGTTTTTGGCGTTCCCGCAATCGAAAATCCGAGCGGATGATTCGGGAAAAGTTTTTCGTTAAAAATCTCGCCTAAAATATCTTCGGGCGAATCTTCGGTCATCTTGATTTCTTCAATGATAACGCGCTGTTCGCGCTTTAATTCCTTTTCGTCAAACAGCGGATTGGCGAGCATATCAGCCAGCAAATCAAACGCTTTTTCGAGTTGATGGTCAACGACTTTTATCGCAAATCCGGTTTCTTCGTGCATTGTGAAAGCGTCGAGATTGCCGCCCAAACGGTCGGTTTCAATCGCAATCTGCAACGCCGTTCTTTTTGCCGTTCCTTTGAAAACCGCGTGTTCGATAAAATGCGAAATGCCGTTTAATTCGTCCGGTTCAACGCGTGAACCTTTACGAAAAAAAAATCCGAGCGTGACAGAGCGGACATCGGGCATCTTGTCGGTGAGAATTGTCAAGCCGTTTTCAAATCCGGTTGTTTCTATGTTTTCTTTCATCGTGATAAAGCAAAGTTACAATTTATCACGCCAAAAGACGAGTTCAAAGCAGGACTTGAAAACCTTCCTGCGAGAAATGACGGTCGTGAGTCAGAATATCGCTGATATTGTATTCGCGCATTATATTCATCGAAATACAATCGGTTAAACTGTAACCTTTATTGAGACGGCTGCGGAAGAGTTCAAAACCATCCAGAAAATTTTCGTGGGTTGCGTCGGTTATTTCGACATTTTGATTGAGCAGTATTTTCTCGATTTCACGAACGACGATGCCGCGAAAATACTTGCCGCTTTCGGCAAAATAATTAAGCGTTTCGGTTAAAATCTCGTCGGTTGTGATGATTGAAAAATTGTCGAGTTCACCGCTGACTTCAAAAGCGCGTCGCCGCCATTGGTCTTTCGGATTAATCAGCGCAATCCAATAAACGGAATCGGCAAAAATTTTTCGCATCAGTATTTTTTCGGCGCGCCGTAAAGATAATGGTCGTGATTGACCGAGCCGTCGGACGGAAGTTTTTACCATTCTTAGTCGGGAATTTCACTGCTGATTTACGCGATTAATTACCAAATCGGACGCGAATTTTATTTTATCGAAGCGGAAACCTTTTTATCAACCATTTCAAAAACATC
>JAJAYR010000134.1 GCA_026786155.1 Pyrinomonadaceae bacterium | reverse complement strand
TGGCGGCACAGCCGCAAAAATTAAGAGAATAACGACCGGAAAGGCGAAGCCTTTCCGCCCATCGGCGGGCAAAGCCCGAAAAAACATTGGCTGCGTAACATCAGTTATAAATCTAAACTTCCTTGAATTCCGAATCAACATCCTCGCTCGACAGCGCGACGCGGTAATTTTTCGACTGCTTTTGTTTGGTAATCAATAAATCGTCCTTCGTCTTCAATAAATCCGAGCGATTATAAACGGAAATCTCAAAATTATAACCGTGCGTAATCGCGTCTTTCGGACAGGCTTCGACGCAGAAACCGCAGAAGATACAGCGTCCGTAGTCAATGTTATAAACTTTGGCATAACGCTCGTCGCGCCCGATGCGGTCTTCATACGGTCGCGGGTCGTCCTGCGCTTCGATGTAAATGCAGTCGGACGGACACGCCGCCGCGCAGAGGTAACACGCCACACATTTTTCCTTGCCGTTTTCGTCCACGTGAAGCAGATGCTGACCGCGGTAACGCGGCTGAACGGTAATCGGAACATCCGGGTATTGCACCGTCCAACTCTGTTTCGGCAATTGCGAAATCGTCGCCCTCATTCCCGAAAGAACGGCTTTGGTTGATTTGAAGACATCTAAAAGTAATGACATTATTTTCCCTCGATAAACTGACTGCTCAAATTATAGCAAGAAAAAACTCGCCTCTTCAAAATTGAGGCGAGTTAATTTTTCTGTTCGTGATATTAACGCGGTATCGCTAAACCGGCAAATCCGATAACCAACACAAAAACCCAATAAACTATGCCGACTAAGAAAAATAGTCCGCCGAGAATCATTCCGACAATCGCCAGCGTTTTGCCGCCGTATTGCGCCGGGTCGGTGTTGACGTTTTTCATACCGAGATAGCCGGTAATCAACGCCGCAATTCCCGTAACGGGCGAAATGTAGCAGCAAAGCGAAAGAATTCCCAAAACCAGAGAGACAATCGGCAGCGTTTGATTTTGTCCGGCGGCTGCGCCGGGCGGCTGGAAAGGCGTGTTCGCGCCGAGTTCCTGATTTTGCCAACTCGCGTCGGGCGCGGGCGGCGGTGTCCATTCGGCTTGCTGAAGCGGTTGATTAAACGGTCCGGCGTTCCCGAAAGGCGTTGGCGGCTCGAACGGATTCGGCGCGGAAAAATCCGGCGCGGGCGGTTTCGGTTCGTCGAACGGAGTCATCGGCGGCGGGAAATAACCCGGTGCCATTGATAAATCGAACGGCGAAGGAATCGGCTTGCTGTCCTGATTTCCATACGGCGATTTGCCGGAAAAATCATTTTCAAACGGCTTGGAATCGAACGGCGACGGCGGATTCGGCGGCACTTCGATTTTATTGATAATGGCGGTTGCCGCGTTTGAATCCACCGCTTCCGAATTCAGCGCGGACATCTCGCCGTAATCCGGCGGATTTAATGAATGCTCGTTGGCTTTCGGCGGTTTCGGTTCGATTAACGGCGCGGACGGCGCGTATTGCGCGGGCGGCGGCAAGTCCAGCGGCGACGCATCTTCAATTTTATCCGGCTTCAATTCCGCTTTTAATTCGTCCCGCGAAACAATCATCGTTTTCGCCGAATCGAAGTCTTCGGGAAGCTGCAAAAGGTCATCATCGCCCGACTTCGGCGGCGGACTGGCGACCATCGTTTTGAACGGGTCAAGCGGCGGAATTGCCGCCGCAATATCGCTCTGATTGCCGACCACCGTTTTATACGGGTCGGCGGATGCAATATCGGATTTTTCGATTAAAACCGTGCCGTCGGTTTGGCAAAACCGCATCGAATCCGGGAATTCCTTATCGCAAGTCGGGCATTTTTTCATCGTTTTTTCGTCCTCTGGAAATAGATGTCGGAGATTAGCTGTCGGATGCCGGAAAGCACTCGCCACCGACATCTGACATCTAATATCTACAATGTTTTAAACTAATTCAAGTTTGCTGAAGAAATAACTGATTTCAATCGCCGCGTTTTCGTCCGAATCCGAACCGTGAACGGCGTTTTCGCCGATTGAGGCGGCAAATTCTTTCCGCAAAGTTCCGTCTTCGGCTTCCGCCGGATTCGTCGCGCCCATCAAATCGCGCCACGCTTTGACAGCGTTTTCCTTCTCCAATGCCAGCACGACGCACGCGCCGCTCGACATAAATTCCGTCAACTCGCCGAAAAACGGGCGTTCGGCGTGAACGGCGTAAAAACCTTCCGACTGCTTTTTCGATTGATGAATCAATTTCATCCCGCGAATCTGAAAACCGCTCGACAAAATCACGTCAATAATTTTTCCCGTATGCCCTTTCGCCACCGCGTCGGGCTTGATAATTCCAAATGTTAAATTGCTCATTATTTGTTCTAATTATTTTTCCTTTTAGTTTTATTTTGTTCCTTCGGTAATTTTTCCAAAGGTCTTTGTAAAATTTTATTTTGAACTTTTTCTTTTGTATTTTCTACTATCGGGGATTCGAGACAACCAGCACCTGCATAACCGCAAGGCTCTGGATTTTTTACGTCTAACGCAATATCAAAAAACATTTTTCCAGAATAAGCCGGAATAAATTTGAAATCTTTGACAACAAATTTTTCAAAGCCTCGATATTCTAAATCAACGATTATTTCAAATTTTGCAATTTTGGAATTAGCTGATGATGTCCTAGCGTCATAAAGATTGTAAGGTAAACTTAACGAATATACGCCGTTATCATTAGTTACTGCTTCAAACTTTTCGCCTTTCTCATTTACAGCCGTTACTTTCACTTCGGGAATTACTGCGCCGACAGCATCATATAAGATTCCACTTAAAATCGCTTTTTGCGCGTTTACCAAAACAGTCAATCCCAACATTAAAAATAAAATTTGCAGAACTTTCATATTCGTCTCGTTGAAATATCTATTTCAATTTTTATATCTTCCGCCGAAATCAACGCGATGGCGTAATCAACGCAAGCCCTAATGTCTTCGGTTTTCAAATCAGGGTAAAAATCGCGTTTTATTTCTTCAAAAGACAACCCTTCGTTGATTAACTCCAAAACATTCTGCACGGTAATTCGCGTTCCCGCAACACACGGCTTGCCGAAGTGAATGTTTGAATTTACCGAAATTCTTTCGTTCATAATAACCTCTTGGAAATAATTTTTTTAGTTCTGATTTTCTATCACATCATCCGGTTGCCGAAAGCGTCCGTGTCAACCGTGATGACTTCAATCAAAACCCAAATTCCGATGGCGACCGGAACGATAATCGTCCAGAATAAAAACAAATTCAAAAGCAGTTGAGCGATGGCTTTGCCGCTGTATCCGGCGTAAAAATTGTGAATTCCGAGACCGCCGAGAAACAAACCCAACAGGATAAAAGTAACGCGGCTTTTGCTCAAACCGATAATCACCGGCTGAACGACGAGCGGCTGTTGGTAATAGTTATTTATCGGCGATGGTTGTTGTTGGTATTGTGGTTGTTGGTATTGCGGTTGTTGATACGACTGCGGTTGTTGATATTGCGGCTGGGCGTAAGAGGTTTCAAATAAATTCCGCTGCGAACCGATTGTTTCCCACGAAAACATTCCGTCCTTCCAAAACTGTGTTTCGTCGCCGATAGCGTTTTGCCGTCGCATTTGCTGCACATCCTGCGCCGTGTAGGGTCCTGTTTTTTGCCCGTTGACTAAAAGGTAATACATCTCATTCTCCCGCTAATTTAGTTTTATAATTTTTTAATTTGGCTGAGTTCTTTCTTTTAATTCTGCTGTTAATGCGCGTCGGCTTCGCGCTTATTTCAAATCGAGCGCACGAACTTTGACCAGCCGGTGTCCGAGCATATCAACCGCCACGGGAATTTTTTCCAGCACGACATAACCGACTAACGGCTCATATTCGCCTTCTTCGTTCGCTTGCATCTCTAAAAACAGAACTTCATCAGTGACTTCCCGAAAATTTGCCACTTTTATTCTGACAGCACCGTAAATTTCGGCTTGACGAATCTCGCCGGTGGCAGTTTCAACCTCAACATCTTCGATTTTTTCCAAGTCGCCAAGTCTTGCTTTCCACGCACTCGGCAAAGTAAGATATGACGCGCTCGTATCAACCAAAGCGTCAATTTCGATGTTTTTTGCCGCATCGGTAAAGTTCGTAATTTTGACTTGTGTAACAATTCTTCCCATATTCAACTTTTATGAAACAATTCTTTCAATTCCGCCGTGATGCGCGTCGGCTTTAAAGTTTCGCGGTCAATCAAACACCAGACGCTTCGTGCCTTGACCAATAAATCTTCGCCGCGCCTGATTTCAGTAAATCTTTCCCAACTGACGCACGTTGGTTCGCCGACCCAAGTCGTGGCGATTACTTCTTCATTTTCAAACGCCGGTTTTTTATAATCAATTTCGTGGCGCGTTACAATCCAGATTAACTTCTCGCGTGTGTCTTCGGTCGTCGCTGAAAACCAATGCGCGACGGCAACATCTTGAATCCAGCGAACATAAGCGACGTTGTTGACGTGGTTTTGCGCGTCAATGTCTTCGGCGGAAACGCGAAACGAATACGAAAATTTCACTTTTTTAAAATGCCTCTGATGCCCGCGACCACTAACGCGATTCCAACGATTAAGCGAATGTCATTCCACATCATCAGCCATACGGAAATTTCTTGATAATTACTGTAAAGTAATCCGTAAGCACCGCCGATTCCGGCGATCAAACCGACAATGACAAATAAAATTGATTCGCTTCTTTCTTTCATAGCGCGGAAGATTTATTTTCCGATGGATTCTTGAACTGCCTTGCCGATGTCGGCGGGCGATTCGACGACGCGGATTCCGGCTTCGGTCAACGCTTTCATCTTTTCGGCGGCAGTTCCTTTTCCGCCCGAAATAATAGCTCCGGCGTGTCCCATTCGTCTGCCCGGCGGCGCGGTTTGTCCGGCGATGAAG
>JAJAYR010000133.1 GCA_026786155.1 Pyrinomonadaceae bacterium | reverse complement strand
CTTGTGAATTTATTTTGCCGACAATTTTTTCGGCTCGGTAATACCAAGCCGAAATCTCGCGCCCGTCGAAAGATTTATATTTAATCAACTGCGGTTCGACAAACGATTCCGGCGCGATTCCGGCGCGGTCGCTTTTCGTGATTTGCGTTAGACTTTTCGACTTTAAATCGTAAAGCCAAACGTCCGTATTATTTTTCGCTGAACCGAACGAAAAAGCGAGTTTGTCGCCGTCTTTTGAAAAACGCAAACCGCCGACGATGCCCTGCGCGGGTAGTTTAATTGTTGCCGTTTTTTTGCCGATGTTTTTTGTTTCGACGATTGATAATTCCGAAAAACCTTCGCGGTTTATCGTGTAAGCCATCGTTTTTTTGTCTTCGGAAAATGCGCCCGCGTCCAAATCCCAATTTGTCTGGTCGAGAAACTGCATTTTGTTGTCCTTCAGATTCAGCCGCGCCAGATTGATAAATTCGCGTTTATCGTTCGTGCCGAAAACGATTTCGTCGTTCGAGATGAATTCGACATCGCCGAACTGCGCCGCGTCGGTGTGCGGCGTGAGCAGCGTTTCCTTTTTCGTTTTCGCGTCAATCAAATAAAGATTGTTGTCCAAACTGAGTTCCGTTCCCGAACGCGAGATGATGATTTTTGCGCCGTCTTCGCTGGCGGCGGCGAAATTGTTGCTGCCGTTTTGCTGATAAATCATTTCCTCTGTGCCGCTCGCCAATTCCATCGAATAAACGTCGAAGAAATTTTTATCGCGCTTGTTTGAAGCGTAATAAATCGTTTTGCCGTCTTTGGAAACATCGCCGAAGTTATAACGAATCTGCGGATTCGCGGTTAATTCCCGAACGCCCGAACCGTCGGCTTTCATCGTAAAAAACTGCGTATTTTCGTTGCCGCCGACGGCTTTCCCGAAAATAACGCCCGAATTGTCGGGCAGCCAACGCGCAAACGAAACATTATCGTCATATTTCGTCAACTGCTGCGGCGCACCGTTCGGCAAATCAATCGCCCAAACTTGCGAAGTTCCTGAAGCATTTGTCAAATAAACCAGACGCTTCCCGTCCGCCGAAAAATTTGGCGACGAAGCCGATTTGATATTCAAATACTGCTGAATCGTGTATTTTTCCTGCGCGGAAATCGAAACCGCAAAAATAAACAAAACGAATAGAACGAAAATCTTTTTCATAAAATTCTCCCGAAAATTAAAATGGATAACGAAACTTTCGTTTCATTATCCATTATCCGTTATCAATTTTCCATTACAGATTTATTTTCTCGTTTTCGCCGCCCTGCGCGGATTTGCCCGTAACGAGAGCTTTGACGAATCCGGCGATTTGCACAAGCGTCGAATTCGGCGAATCCCAATACTCGGCTTCTTCGACCGAAACTTTCAGAAGGCAAAGCGTCGGGTCGTCCAAACCTTCGGGAAACCACGCCTTCAAAACCGGACTCCACAATTCTTCGGTTTTCGCCCGGTCTTTGACGATTGAAGCCTTGCCCGAAACCGACACATAAACATTGTCGTCCGGTTTTGAATAAGCCGCGTTGACGCGGTTGTCGGCTTCGATTTCGTCAACTTTGTGCGTCTTATCGCTGGTAAAAAACCACAAATCGCCGTTTTCGTCGAATTCCTGCGTGGACATCGGACGACTGCGAAGCTGCCCGCCGTCAAGCGTCGTCAGCATACAAAAGTCAATGCCTTCGGTCAAACTTTTCAATTTCTCGATTGATTTCTGTCTTTTATCTTCCATAAACTTTTCTTCCCAATTTTCGATAAATTTTGAAATTAAACAATTTCAATAATTAGATTTTAACCGTCAAGTCGAAAAATTCAAACATAATCAAACGAAAGAAGTTAAAATTCTCTTTGAACGAAACATTGACCGATTCGATAAGAAATAGCTGAGGATAGTCAGATGAAACCGGATTTTCAAGTCGGAATAGTCGGAGCGGGTTTCGCCGGAATTATCGCCGCGCTCCGGCTGCAAAAATCAAAACGCGATTCCTTCGTGATTTTCGAGCGGGCGCAGGAAGTCGGCGGAACGTGGCGCGACAACATCTATCCGGGCTGCGCGTGTGATGTGCCGTCGAATCTTTATTCGATTTCGTTCGAGCCGAATCCGAACTGGAAGCAAATGTATTCGCCGCAAGCCGAGATTCTGGAATATCTCAAAACGGTCGTGCGGAAAAATAATATCGAAAGCCGCATTCGCTACGATTCGGATATTGTTCGCTTCGAGTTCGTCGAAAAATACGGCTGGTGGAAACTGACTGACCGCCGCGACGAGACGACGATTGTGCGAACCGTGATTTTGGCAGTCGGACCGTTCAATCGCCCGCAGTTGCCGGACATTAGAGGAATAGAAACCTTTCAGGGAAAAACTCTGCACTCGGCGCGTTGGGAGTCGAATTATGATTTGAAGGGCAAACGGGTCGCCGTCGTCGGCACGGGCGCGAGTGCGGTGCAAATCGTTCCCGCGATTGCTTCAGACGTTTCACATCTGACGATTTTTCAGCGCACCGCCGCCTGGATTTCCGAACGGATGGATGCCGATGTACCGCTCACCAAACAGCGTCGGTATCAAAAACTGCCGTTGCTGCAAAGTTTGAAACGCGGTTTGCTGTATTGGTTTTTGGAATTTCGCGGCTTGCTGTTCACCGGCAATGAGCGAATCAATCGCTTTTTTCACAAACTCAGTCTGCAAAAATTAGAGCGAGAAGTTGATAACCCGGAAACGCGCCGGAAACTCACGCCCGATTATAAATTAGGCTGCAAACGCATTTTAAGTTCGGACGATTATCTGCCGACTTTTAACCGTGAAAATGTGAATTTGGAAACCGACCGCATCGCAGAAATCACGCCCGAAGGCATTTTGACCGCCGCCGGAACGCTGCACAAACTCGACACGATTATTTTTGCGACGGGTTTTGAAGTCGCCGATTTCACGACCGACGCGCAGCTTTTCGGCAGAAACGGCAGAGAACTTTTCACGGAATGGCGCGAAAAAGGTTTGGAAGCCTACAAAGGCACGACCGTTTCGGGTTATCCGAATCTCGCGTTTATCTTGGGTCCGAATACGGGTTTGGGACATAGTTCGATGATTCACGTGATGGAATCGCAGATGAATTATATTTTGAAATATCTGGACTTACTGGAGAAAAAGGGTGAAAACGCTTTTCTCGATTTAAAGTCGGAAGTGCAGAAAAGCTACAATCAAAAAATTCACGAGCAGTTTCAAACGACCGTTTGGGCTTCGGGCTGCAACAGTTGGTATCTCAACCGGGCGGGCAGAAACACGACTTTGTATCCGCGTCTGACCGCGCGTTTCCGGCGCGAAACGGAACCGATTTAATACATGCGAGAATAAGTTTGTTAACAAAACTAAAACAGGCCAAAGGATTTTTTTAATTAAAT
>JAJAYR010000132.1 GCA_026786155.1 Pyrinomonadaceae bacterium | reverse complement strand
CGGGCGTGGCGGTTTTTTCGCATTTCGCATTTGGATTCGATTGGGCGGCTGCCTTTCTGCTCGGCGCGGTGCTTGCTCCGACTGATCCGGTTTTGGCAAGCACGGTTTCGGTCAACGACGCGGCTGACCACGACCGTCTGCGTTACGGGCTTTCGGGCGAAGCCGGTTTTAACGACGGCGCGGCGTTTCCGTTTGTCATTTTCGCGCTGATGTGGGCGGATTACGACCGCTTGGGCGGCTGGATTGGCGGTTGGGCTTTGCACCGGCTTGTGTGGGCGATTCCTGCCGGATTGTTGTTAGGATATTTTTTAGGCAAAGGCATCGGACATCTGGCGATTTGGCTTCGCAGCCGTCATCAGGAAACCGACGCGCCGAACGACTTTTTAGCTCTGGCTTTGATTGCGCTCGCCTACGTCGGCGCGGAAACCGTCGGCGCGTGGGGATTTTTAGCGGCGTTCGCGGCGGGAATCGGATTTCGACGGGCGGAAATAAAAACCGTCATCGAAAATCCCGCGCCCGAACACGAAGGTAAAACCGAAGAGTCGAAAGAAGCGGACGGTACGAATTCGACAGCGCATCCGCCCGCCGAAGAATTTGTCGGTAAAAAAGTTGAAGAAGAAGAATTGAAACAACCGTCAAAAGCCGCCGGAATGGTGGTTTCGGAAATCATTTCATTCGGCGACACCGCCGAGCGGCTGCTCGAAGTGATGATGGTCGTGCTGGTCGGCATCTGTCTGGCGATTTACTGGGATTGGCGCGCCGTGCCGCTCGCGCTCGCCCTGTTTTTCGTTATTCGTCCGCTGGCGGCTTTGATATTTTTGATCAAAACGCCGACCGGAAAAGTGCAGCGTTTGATGATGGGCTGGTTCGGCATTCGCGGCATTGGAAGTCTCTATTATTTGAGCTACGCGCTGAACCACGGACTAAACGACAACATCAGTGATCTGGTCGGCATCACGCTTTCGGTGGTCGCCCTGAGCATTTTTATTCACGGCATTTCCAGCCAGCCGATTCTCGATTATTACGAACGCGCCATTTCCGCGACGGAAAAATAATTATCAAAAGCCGCGCGGTAAAATATTCGCGTTTGAAAAATTAGAATTTTTTTTGATTCGCTTTCGCAACTTGAAAAAGAACTGTTTTATAAAAGGCGGATATTTTCGCGTTTGTCGGCAAGCAGTAATATATCTCTACTTTTCATCCATCGGTAAAGCGGTTGTTTGACGGAAATCGGCTCAGCTAGCCGGAACCGCTCTTCGCGCCGGCGAACCCGCCGCGCCCGCCCGCGCTCTTCAATCCTCAAATACACGAGCAGCGTTATCGCCGCCGTCGCGCCGCAAATCGCCGCGCCCCAAAGCGATACCAGAGCCGGATTGACAAAGGCGGCGGGCGACAAAACGATTAGCCACGCGATTCCGAATTGAAAGAATCTGAAAAACCAGCCGGGCTGATACGTCCAATGCAAATCGCGCAGCGCAAGCGGAAATTTGAAGTTCCATCCGCGCCGGTCGAGATAGACGAGCAGCGATTCGGCTTCCGACTCTTCCAGAATTTCCGCCAGCACGAAGGCGATTCTCCGGCGAGCCTTTTTTCCGGGCGGACAGACGCGCCGGTCAAAGCCGTCATCGTCAAACAAAACTTCCTCATCGCGTAAAAGCCTGACGACCCGGCGGTTTCTTTTGAGCAGAAAAAGTTCGTCAATGTCCGCGAATACATCGGCGGACGGCGTTTTATTTTCATTTTGTTCCGCCGCCATCTGCTCCTTTAGTCATAAAAATCAATTTGCCGTATTACTCGTTTGATTTTTATAGATTGCGGATTTTCACTCAGTCTCTTTTAATTTGATAATCCGCGCCAATCCGCTAAAATCCGCGTTATCCGCGTTCTAATCTCCAGTTTTGAGAAAGTTCCGATAGTTCTTAGCTTAAGGCTTATCGGCTTGACAAACAATTCCGGCGGGCGAGGTTAATTCAAATTTTTCGTTTTCGGCGTTTGCCCGCCACGCTTTGAGAATTTTGTAATTTTTCGCTTTCGGCGCGAGTTCCGCCAGGACGATTAAATCGAGGTTTTCCGCTTCGTTTTCGGTGCAGGGCGAACTGTATGAAAACAAAAACTCCTGGTTTTTCTTCAGCTTGTTGAACGCCAGAACGTCTTTGACTTCCCAATACGGCACGCCGTCGGCATTTCTTTCGACTATTTTTTCGAGCCACAACATATTTTTTTTGCCTTTGACAAAGCGCGCTACGCCGTAATCTTCATCAGACAGCAAGCCGCCGCCCAAATCCTTGACTCCGTTCGGCAATTTTTCGCCGCGCGTTACGCCTCTGTGCCGGTAGCCGACGTATTCAACGCCCGACGGATTGGCAAACGTCGTCAGCGCGGCGATTGAAAAGGCGATAAAAATAAAAATGGGGAGAGATTTTGAGTTCATAGCGCAAAAGTTTAATAATTTCACAACTGATTTTTCCTGTTTTCTTGACCCTTACCGATTACCAGCTTCGGCGATTGACGCGAATAACGCGATTGTTTCGGCGATAGGCTTCGTCGTAGCCGCGCAGAAAGCCCTGCCGGTAAGATTGTTTGTAGGCTTCGCGATTGCCGAACCGCGATTTATAGCCGTTCGTCGCTTTTTTGAATTTTCCCTCGCCGTAGGGATTGTGGCGCTTTCTGCCGCGCGCCGCGTTCGAGCCTTCGCGCAAGCCATCGCTGTAACCCTGCGCCCGCCCGATGCGGTTGACGTTATTATTGTTGCCGCGCTCGACGCGCAGTATTTGACGATTGCCGCGAAATTGCGCCTGAGCGTCCGTCATTGATAAAAGCGTTAAGCCGAAAATCATCGCCGACAGCGCGGCTAAATTCGTAAGTTTGTGTCTTATTTTGTTTGTCTTCATAATATTTTTTCTCCGAAAAGTAATAATCAGCATCAGCTTAATCGCGCCGACGCGCAAAATTTCGGGGAGAGATTTTTTATATATGCAGAAGCACACGCGAAGTAATGGCGCAAGCGGTAAGCGAAAAATACAGCAACTTCGTTGACTTCGGGCGTGCTTCCGCAAAAATTATTTATCAAATTAGCCGCGGACGAATTTCACATTTTTAAGATATGAAATCTTTGAATCGCCGAATGAAAGCGTTGCTGGTCAATCGTTTCAATCATCATTCCGTCCGCCGACTAAAACTAATATAATCGAAAACAGCCGCCCGCTTCGCCCGTATAAATACCTATTTTTCGTATGTATTATTCCCTATGTTCGCGGCGGATTAAGTTGTTATTATTTTTCAAAAAAAATGTTTTATCAGCGCGATACGATAAACTGACAAATATGAGCGTCGTTCAAAGAAAACTGTCGAAAACATTTAAGGAATTTATCGAATCGGGCAAATCCGGCGGGATTTTGCTGATAATCTGCACGGTTATTTCGCTGGCGATTACCAATTCGCCGATTGGCGCGAATTACGTCGGCGTGTGGCAAACTTACGTCGGCGGTTTGAGCATTGAGCATTGGATTAACGATTTGCTGATGGCGATTTTCTTTCTGCTCATCGGCTTGGAACTCGAACGCGAGCTTTACAACGGCGAACTCTCGAATTTCAAAAACGCGCTGCTGCCGCTGTTCGCCGCCATCG
>JAJAYR010000131.1 GCA_026786155.1 Pyrinomonadaceae bacterium | reverse complement strand
TTCGACGGAATGGTTTTGGACGTTCAAATCGGCAGCGGCGCGTTTCAGGATGTCATCGCGGCGGGCGGCAGTTTCGTCAGCGGCGGTTACAATATAACAATGAATACGGGAAGTCCGTTCGGCGCACGGCAGGCGTGGTCGGGAGATTCCGCCGGATTCGTCAGCACGGTGATAAATTTACCGGCGGCGGCGAACGGTCAGCGAGTTAATTTGCGATGGCGTGCCGCGTCCGACGCGAGCGTTACTCCCGCCGGAATTCCGGGAACGAGAATTGACGACGTGGTTTTGACCGGCGGCGCATTGCTCAGCGGTTACGAATGCGTAATCGGTCCCATTGCTGTCAGCAAAGCGCGGGCGGATTTTGACGGCGACGGCAAAACCGACGTTTCGGTTTTCCGACCCGGCACCGGCACCTGGTTTTTGAATCGCAGTCAAGCCGGATTTTCGGCTGTTTCGTTCGGTTTAGGAACTGACAAATTAGTTCCGGCGGATTACGACGGCGACGGCAGAACCGATGTCGCGGTAGCGCGTCCGAACGCCGCGAATACGATTCTTTTGTTTTACATTCTGAACAGCGGCAATTCTACAATGACGACTGTTCAATTCGGTGCGCCGACCGATATTCCGCAAGTCGGCGATTACACTAACGACGGTCGAGCCGATGTTGCCGTGTTCCGTCCGAGTAACGGAACCTGGTATGTTTTGCCCAGCAGCGGCTTTTTCCCTTCGGCGATTCAATTCGGTCAAAGCGGCGATATTCCGGTGGCGAACGATTATGACGGCGACGGCAGAGTTGATGTCGCGGTCGTTCGCGGCGGCATTTGGTATATCAATAAATCAACCGGCGGCATTCAATCGTCGGCGTTCGGACTCGCGTCCGACCTTCCCGTGCCAGCCGACTACAACGGCGACGGCAGAACCGACATCGCGGTTTATCGTCCATCGAACGGAACCTGGTATACTTCGATTAATCCGGCGAACAATTACGGCGCGATTCAGTTCGGAAATTCGACCGACGTTCCCGTTCCGGGCGATTACGACGGCGACGGCAGAACCGATGTGGCGGTTTTCCGCGGCGGAACGTGGTTTATCAACCGTTTGACCGGCGGATTTACCAACATAAATTTCGGAACGACTTCCGACTTGCCGATTCCGAAACAGTATATTCCGTAGAATTTTTCACGGAATGAATAACACAAAAAGCGCGGCGATTTATTCGCCGCGCTTTTTTAATTGACCGAAAAAGGATGTTTTTGCTACATTTTGATTAGGGAAAAATTTGCCTTTTGAGTTTTCCGCCAAAGATTTAACATTAAATTTATTGTCTTTCCCTTGATGACAATCTAATATTTTTATATGACTGACAGTTCACCAAAAACCGCTTCCGCACCGCAGAAGGCGAAAGAGGCGAAAGATTTGCTGCCGATTGACGACCCGAAGTATTTGATAAACCGGGAATTAAGCTGGCTGGCATTTAACCGCCGCGTTTTGGAAGAAGCCCTTAACGACCAAACGCCGCTGCTCGAACGACTGAAATTTCTGGCGATTTTCTCGACTAATCTGGACGAATTTTTTATGATTCGCGTGTCGGGATTAAAAGAGCAAATCGCCGAAGGCGTGCGCGGCACATCGCGCGACGGAATGACGGCGACGCAGCAACTGCGGGAAATCCGCGAGCGTGTTCCCGCGCTGATTACTGAACAGATGCGCTGTCTGCACGAAGAGATTCTGCCGAAACTCGCCAAACAAAAAATCAAAATCGTCACGCTTGCCGAATTAAACAAAGACGAAAGAAAAAAACTCGAACGCTATTTTCTCAAATACGTTTTTCCCGTTCTCACGCCGCAAGCTGTTGACGAAAGCCATCCGTTTCCCTACGTTTCCAATTTAAGTCTGAATCTCGGTTTGATTGTCGAACCTGACAAAACCATCAATCACGGCAAACTGCACCATCTTTTCAACCGTCATCGGTTCGTGCGAATCAAACTGCCGCCGAATATCAAACGCCTGATTTCGATTGAAGGGCAGGAAAATTCCTTCGTTTTGCTCGGCGAATTGGTAGCGGCAAATATCCATTATCTGTTCCCGAATATGAAGCCCAACAAGGCGTATCTGTTTCGCCTGACGAGAGATGCCGATTTGGAGTTGCGCGAAGATGAAGCGGGCGATATTTTAAGCACGATGAAGCGCGAACTGCATAATCAAAGGCGTTTCAGTTTTCCCGTGCGCCTCGAAATCACCGATTCGATGCCGGACAAATTGGTTGATTATTTAACCCAGTCAATCGGTTTGACCGAACGCGACGTTTATCGCATCGGCGGTTTTATGAACGTCCCCGATTTGATGTCGCTGTATGCGCTCGACCGCCCGGATTTGAAGGACGCGCCGATTGCCTATTCGATTCCCGCGCCGCTCGAAAAACCGAAAAGCGTGTTCGATATTTTGAAAAAGCAGGACATTCTGCTGCATCATCCATACACGGCTTACAGCGTCGTTACCGAATTTATCAATGCCGCGGCGAACGATGAAAACGTCCGCGCGATTAAAATTTGTTTGTATCGAACCGGAAAGGATTCGCCGATTGTGCAGTCTTTGATCAACGCCAGCCGCAACGGAAAACAGGTTGCCGCGCTGGTCGAACTGAAAGCGCGTTTCGACGAAGAAAACAATATCGAATGGGCGCGGCGGCTCGAAGACGAAGGCGTTCACGTCATTTACGGGATGCGCGGGCTAAAAACGCACTCGAAAGTTACGCTCGTCGTGCGCCACGAAAACGACGAAATGCGCCGCTACGTTCACATCGCCACCGGCAATTACAACCCGACGACTTCAAAAATTTATACGGATTTAGGACTTTTGACGGCGAACGAAGAAATCGGCGAAGATGCGACCAATTTGTTTAATTTCCTGACCGGCTATTCGTATCAAACCGAATATCAGCAATTGCTGGTTGCGCCGGTCAACCTGCGCGAGCGAATGCTGGAGTTAATCGAACGCGAAATCGAACATCAAAGAGACGGCAAACAAGGGCGCATCATCGCTAAAATCAACAGTTTGACCGACGACCAATTTATTCGGACGCTCTACCGGGCATCGCAGGCGGGCGTGAAAATTGACTTAATCATTCGTGGAATCTGCGCTTTGCGTCCCGGCATCGCCGGTTTGTCGGAAAATATCCGCGTCGTTTCCATCGTCGGCAGATTTCTCGAACACAGCCGCATTTTTTATTTTGGAGGCGGCGGCGACGAGAAAATCTATATCGGCAGCGCGGATTGGATGCACCGCAACCTCGACCGCCGCGTCGAAGCCGCCGTCCCGATTAACGATAAAAAAATCAAGCGTTATATCAAAGACGAAATTCTTAACATTTATCTTAAAGATAACGTCAACGCCCGTCTTTTAGATGCCGACGGCAATTATCAAAAAATCACGCCGGACGCGAAAGAAAAAGAATTCGGTTCGCAGATGTATTTCGTCGGCAAGGATGTTTGATTAAAATCTGATTTTAATTCCGCCGTTGAAAATTCGTCCTTCGGTGTGCGTGTAAATCTCGCTGAAAGTCGGATTTTGGTGCGGCGGAAAAACGACCGTTCCAAAACGGCTCTGGCGCGTGTCGGTGATGTTTTCGGCGTTGACGAAAAGACTGTATTTGCCGAAAGTCTTTTCGCCGAAAATTCCCAAAACCCAGTAAGATTCGGTCTCGAAACGATTGCTTAAAAATTGTTTGCCCGTGTAATACGCTTCAAACCCGGCTTTGAAATTCGCCTCTTTTTCAAAAAGCAACGCCGAGTTCAATTTGCTTTTCGGCGTGAGCGGCAAAAACTGATTGCCCGAAAGATATTCGGCTTTCGCATTGGTAAAAGTGTAGCCCGCGAATAATTTTACAAAGTCATACGACAGCCGCACGTTTGTTTCAAAACCCGTGCTGTTAATCGGCTGGACGGCGTTCGTAAAACTGAAAATGCCCGCCGAATCGCTTTGCAAAACGAGCGGTTCGTCAATTTTCGTGGAGAAAAATAACTGATTGAGCGAGTAGGAAAATTTCTCGCCAATCGTGTTCCGGTAATTAACATCGAAAGTTCCGCCGCGACTGCGTTCGGCTTTCAACCGATTGCCAATCGGCAGGACGTTTCGGAACAGCAGAGTTTCGGCGGATTCAGTAAAAATACTCGGAGTTTTGTAGCCTAAACCAAAGCTGAAGCGACTGCTCAAATGGTCGTTAAATTTATAAAGCAGAGACACGCGCGGCAAAGCGAACGCGCCGTAATCTTTGACCGCATCAAGGCGAAATCCCGCTTCCACCGATAATTTGTTCGTAATATCAAAATTATCCTGAACGTAGCCGCCGAAAGTCGTGCGCGTTTCGTCGCGTTTGATTAAATTCGTGCCGTTTGAATTTTCCTTAAATCGGTCGAAGACGGCGTTAAAGCCGAAAACGAGCGCGTGATTTGCAATCGGTTGAAAATACGAAACGTCGGTGTAGGAATTAAACTGCCGACCTTTGAAACGATATTCGGGAATCTCGATTTCACGATTGAAAAACGCCAGACTTTGCCGGGCGATTATTTTTCTGCCGCCCGAAAAATCGCGGTCAAACTGCAAAGTCGTGATGTTTCGCAGCGAATTATTATTCTCGAAATACCGATGAAAATCGTCCGCCCGACCGCGAATGACGAAAACATCGCCGCCTTTGCGATTCTGATACGAAGTCGTATTGCCGACGACCAAACGGGTTTGGTCGTCGAGATAAAAGAAAAGACGCGGATTGATAGTGAACGAGTTCGTGCGCGGCAGTTCCGTAAAATCGTCGTCGTCAACGTCGTATTCTTTTTGATAATTAACCGAACCTAAAAACGTATAACCAAAGCGTTTGAACTTCCGCGAATTAAAAATCGAAAAATCCGTTCCGAGCGCGGAAGTCTGATTAAAAATCAGAGACGTAACCGGCGCGTCAGTCGGCTCTTTGCTGATAAAATTGACGACTCCGGCAATCGCGCCGCCGCCGTAAAAAGTCGCCGCAGGACCTTTGATAATTTCGACCTGTTTCAAATCGAGCGGCGGAATTTCCAGTACGCTCAAGCTGCCGGAAAATCCGCCGTAAGCCGGAAATCCGTCTTTGAGAATCTGCGTGTATCTGCCGTCAAGTCCTTGGATGCGAATCGTTTGCGTGTTGGAAGTGGCGGAAGTTTGCTGAACCTTGATTGCGGTGCTTTCGTTGTGAACCATCG
>JAJAYR010000130.1 GCA_026786155.1 Pyrinomonadaceae bacterium | reverse complement strand
GTGTCCATTCCGCGCTTGATGAGTTTGACGGCGACCTTTTGCGTGAACGATTCGCCCGTGTGCGCGGCGAGATAAACCGCGCCCATTCCGCCCTGCCCGATTTCTTCTAAAATTTCATAACCGTCAATTTTTCTGCCGATATTGGCATCGGTTTCGTCAGCCAAACCGATTTCCACCATCGCGGGTTCGGCGATAAATTCACCGGCATTGTCGTGCGCTTCGATTAAAACTTTTAATTCATTTTTGACGTCCTCGTCGCAATTTTCCAAAAAAGACGTGCGTTCGGCAACCGGCAAATCAATCGCCTGACTAAATAAATCCTTCAACTTATCCCAATTTGCCGAGTTCATACTTCACCTTATTTATTTACGCGCAAACGAAGTCCAAACAGGCTCAAAATAAGGGATGAGGGATGAGGGATGAGGGATGAATAAGAATTAACGCGCATTTGTTTTATTCATCCCTCATCCCTCATCCCTCATCCTTTGATAAAGCCACGCTCTGGCAAAAGTCCATTCGCGTTTGACGGTCGCGGGTGAAATTTTTAAGACTTCCGCCGTTTCTTCAATCGTCAAACCGCCGAAATAGCGGAGTTCGATAATTTTGCTCTGCTTCGCGTCAATTTTTTCCAGTTCCTGCAAAGCCGAATCGAGCGCGATTAAATTTTTGTCCGGCTCAGTCGAGATTTCCGGCGCATCTTCGAGCGCGATTTTTTCGCCTTTGCCGCGTTTCGCCGAAATATGTTTGCGGGCATTGTCGAGCAGAATCCGCCGCATCGCCTGTGCCGAGAGCGCGAAAAATTGGGCGCGGTTTTTCCAATCTACCGAATGCTGGTCAATCAATTTCAAATACGCTTCGTGGACGAGCGCGGTCGTTTGCAAAGTGTGTTCCGGGCGTTCGCGCCGCAGATAATTGTGCGCCAGACGGCGCAATTCGTCATAGACGAGCGGCAACAGTTCATCCAACGCCTCGCGTTTGCCGTCGCTCCAATCCTGAAGTAATTGCGTAACCTCGCTCATAATGTTTGTTTTTTTTTAGGAGTGAGCTAATTCTACATCAACTTGCGCGTAAATAGATAGAGCGAAATTTTCAGTTTGACAATCGTGTTTTTGCGAAAATTGCGCGGAATGAATTTAACGGCAGAACCGTCAGGAAAAAAGGAGAAATTTTATGAATCAAAAACTAATAAACCTATCAATCAAAAGCATCTCGTTCGTTTTAATTTTCTGCGCTTCGGCTTTTATTGCCGAAGCACAAACCATTAATCTGCAATTGCAGAGCGATTACTCAATCGGCGGCGCGGCGCAAACACCGCGCTATGCGGTCGGCGATGTCAATAATGACGGGAGACCCGACCTTGTAACGCTGAATAAAGCCAATCTAACCGCACTTGGACCTATCGCCGTCTTTCTGAACAACGGCGCGGGCGGTTTCGGCGCGGCGATAAATATCACCGATGCCACGCTCAGCCCGAATGCCGTCGCCATCGGCGATTACAATCGAGACGGCAACGCGGATTTAGCAATCGCGCAGGACGGAATCGGTAACGGAATCAACATCCGTCTCGGCAACGGCACGGGCAATTTTGCGACCGGCACGTTTATCGCCGCCGAACGCGGATCGTCCGCCATCGCTTCCACCGATTTTAACGGCGACGGCAATCTCGATGTCGCCATTTGTAACAACAATAGTGAACTTCGGGTTTTATCCGGCAACGGCGCGGGCGGCTTCGGCGCGGCGGCGGTTTTTGTCACGTCAAATGTCTGCCAGGATATGTTGGCTGCCGACTTTAATGTTGACGGCAGACCGGATGTTGCCGTCTCCGACCGAACTAACGGCAGGGTTCAGATTTTTCTCAATAACGGCGCGGGCGGTTTCAATACGCCGGTCAATACGACCGTCAGCGGCGCGTATCAGATGGTAACGGCTGATTTCAACCGCGACTGCATTCCCGATTTGGCGGCGACGCAATTTGCCGGCAGTCTGGTTTTTATTTTGCTCGGCAACGGCGCGGGCGGATTTACTTCGACCTCCATTACCGTGACCAATCAACCGGCGTTTATGACCGTCGGCGATTTTAACCGCGACAAAAAAGTTGACCTTGCCATCCGGCGCAATGCGGGGACTACCGGAGAAAATAATTTGACGATTCTGCCCGGCAACGGCGCGGGCGGCTTTGGAACGGCTTTCGAGTTGTCGATTGGAGGTGGTGTGGGTTTCGGCTCCGAACTGCGCCTCGCCACCATTGATGCAAATCTCGACGGCAGAGCCGACATCATCATCGGCAGACTCGGCGGCTTTTTTCTTTACAACGGCAACAGCGCACTTTTCACCCGCACGGAAAACGATTTTGACGGCGATTTGAAAACCGATTTGAGTGTCTTTCGCCCGTCCAACGGCAATTGGTTTATCAATCGCTCGATTGGAGGAATATCCGGCACACTTTGGGGACTTTCCGTTGACAAACCGACGGCGGCGGATTACGACGGCGACGGCAAAACCGACCTCGCCGTCTGGCGCGAAAACGGTTTCGGCAACACGGGCTTGTCTTATTTCTTCGTTCTGCGAAGTTCTAATAATACTTTGCAGCAGGAACAGTTCGGCGGAACGGGCGATGTGCCGATTCCGGCGGATTACGACGGCGACGGCAGAGCCGATGTCGCGGTTTATCGCAACGGCGCAACTGCCGGAGCGCAGAGTTTTTCATTCTATCGCCCGTCGGCAACTGCCGGAGTTAATTTCCGCACTTTTTATTGGGGCATCAGCGGCGACGTTCCCGTTCGCGGCGATTTCGACGGCGACGGTCGAGCGGACGCGGCGGTTTTTCGTCCGTCAACCGCGCTCTGGTATGTTCAGCAGAGTTCAAACGGGCAGACGCTTTTCCAAAGTTGGGGAGCAACTTCCGATAAGCGCGTTCCGGCGGATTACGACGGCGACGGCAAAACCGATTTCGCGGTTTATCGTCCGACCGATAATATCTGGTATATTTTAAACAGCGCGGGCGGCGCGGCAACTTACCGGCGGTGGGGCGCAAATACCGACGCGCTCGTGCCGGGCGATTACAACGGCGACGGGCGAACGGAGGTCGCCGCGTATCGCGGCAGCGAAGGCAACTGGTATGTTCCGCAATGCGCCAATGACCCGCAAAGGATTCAAAGATTCGGCGCAGTCGGCGACGCGGCGATTCCGTCCACCTTAAACCCTTGAGATTTTAAGGCGGAAATTCGCGCATCGCCAAGAATGCCGATGCGCGAATTTTTTTGTCAAAGAAGTAGACATCGGTGATATTAAATATGATTTCGCCGGTGATTTGGCGGCATATTTATTTTTCGCGGCGGCAAAATTTTTTCCCGCATCGCTATCGCCGCTCGATATTCTTCATCCGCCGCCGTTAATTTTTTGATACCGCCAAGCCCGCGCCATCGCCCATTCGCGCTTGTGTGAATGGAAAAAGACGGGTTTCAGAAAATAAATAGTTCATCTGAAAAGAAGAAGTTTCAACTTGAATACTTTCGTTGGAAAGATTCGATTTTTATGAGGAATTGGAGAAATTTATGAGAAAATTTATCAACTTGATTTTGTTGGCTTTAACGATTTTTTCCGCGCCTTCCGTATCGTTTGCCGATGTTAAAATTAAACAAAAAGTTACCGTCGAAGGACAGGGCATGGAGCAGACCCGAATGATTAAGGGTGCGCGTGAACGCCGCGAAACAAAAATCGTGATGAGCGAAGAAGCGGGCGATTTTATGCCCAACATCGCCACGATTACGCAGTGCGATCTGCGCCGGACTTTGCAGGTCAACGATAAGAAAAAACTTTACACGGCTGACCCGTTTAACGACGATACGCCGACGGCGACGGCGACGAAAAACGTGACGAAAACCAGAACAGGCGGCACGGTAACAATCACTTTTACCGTAACCGACACGGGCGAGCGCAAACAGATGTTCGGTTTGACGGCGCGGCATCTGAAGATTTTGCAAATAGTCGAATCTTCCGCCGATTCGTGCAGCGGCGCGGGCAAATCGAAGATGGAAACCGACGGCTGGTATGCTGATTTTTCGGCTGATTTTAATTGTCCGATTGACACGCCCGACGCGCCGCCGTCGAAACCCGATTGCCGCGACCGCGTGATTAATAAACGCAGCGGCACGACGAAACTCGGATTTTTGCTCGACGGCACGATGAAAATGTTCGATTCAAAAGGAACTGTCGCGTCAACGATTCGCACCGAAACGCTCGAAATTTCTCGCTCGCCGTTGAACGCCGCGTTTTTCGATGTCGGTAAAGATTACAAATTAGTCAGTGATTCGCAGGAACTTTACGCGATGCCTTCGATGTCGGAGATGATGACGATGGCGGGCGGCGACGACGACGGCGATTCGCCGAAAAATTCGACGGTCAAAACTTCGTCGAACAACAAATCTTCCGGCAAAAAACATCTCGGACTCGACTTCTTTTCGGGCAATTCTTCTAAAGTGAATCAGGACGTGATTCGGCAGACGATGATGGAAAGTCTTAACGCCAAAGGTTTTGCGACGAGTTTCGTGACTTCGCCGAATGAAATCACGAACGGCAGATTCGATTACGTCGTCGGCGTGGAAATCGTCAGCGCGAAACAATCGAAAGCGGGAAAAATCGGCGGACTTTTCGGCAAAGTTACCGGCAATACCGACGCGGCAAAAGTCGGCGATTCGGAAGCGGAAGTCGTGGTTACGATTTACCAAAAAGACGGCAAAACCGTCGTCGCGCAGCAATCGGCGAAACAGAAAATCGCCGGGTCAACCGACGACGCGGCAAAATCGGCAATCGAAACCGCTTTGAATCAATTGGTCGGGAAAATTAAATAGTCTGTCATCTGGATTTTTTAATACGGAAACGCTCGAAAACTATAGAAAATCGCGGACATTTTGACCGAACTCATCTCACAGACGAGTTCCGATAAAATCAGCTTCAAAAACAGTTAATTTTGATTTTAGATAATACGATTTGGCAGTGATGGACGCGCAAAGCGAAAACCGCTTCTTATTATTTGGGGTTTATCGGGCGGCAAAAAGGAAGTATTCGGAATCTTTTTGAGTGCCGAAAACTTCCCCTTTTTTCCCCAGAACAGATTAAATTCAACCGCGCCGCCGATAAAATTACTGCCGGTTAAAAGCGGCGGGAACGGGTTTGTCGTCCGCTAATCCCCATTGTTCGCTTCGGAAGGTTTCGCTTCCGAGTTGCAGAATATACCACGTTCCGGCGCGAAACACGCCGATGTCAGTGCGCCCGTCGCCGTTGTAATCGGCGGCGGTCGGCACATCGCCCGCCTGTCCGAAACGTCTTGATTCAAAGCCATTTCCATTACTTGAGCTAAGATACCAGGTGCCGTTCGACGGTCGGAAGACGGCGATATTAGCGCGTCCGTCGCCGTCATAATCTCCGGCAACCGCGATGTCGCCGCCGGTGCCGAAGGCTTGACTGCTGAACGAGCTATTACCGCTTTGCAGAATGAACCAACCGCTGTTTGCTCCGACGCGATAGACGGCAAAGTCCATTCGTCCGTCGCCGTCGTAATCCGCCGGAACCGGCTGGTCGGTTGACGCGCCGAACGCGACCGCCTGCGATGTGCCGCTGCCGCTGCGGGCGACATACCAGTTACCGTCCGAAGCGCGGAAAACGGCGGCATCGGCTTTGCCGTCGCCGTCGTAATCGCCCGGCAGCGGAACGTCCGTCCCTAATCCCCAGTTGATTGCCCGAACGGTATTCGTCCGGCTTTGCAGGATATACCATACGCCTTCACGAAACACGGCGAAGTCCGTTTTTCCGTCGCCGTCGTAATCGGCTGGCACGAGTTTGTCAGTCCCCAAACCGAACGCCGCCGCCGCCAAAGAATTATTCGCGCTGGTGTGGATATACCAAGTTCCGTTTGACGGTCGGAAAACGGAGACATCTGATTTCCCGTCGCCGTCGAAATCAAAACGTCCGGCTGAACTTCCCGCTTGATTGATGGTTAATGTCCGCGCTCCGATGGTGATTGTTCCGCTTCTGAGCATTCCGGTCGGGTTCGGGGAAACGGTAAAATTGACCGTGCCGCTGCCGGTTTGCGCCGGACTCGTAATTTGAATCCAACTTACATTACTCGTCGCCAGATAAGAACACACCGAACCGGCGGTAACGGACACGCTTCGTGCGCCGCCCGCTGCCGCGACATTCTGCACCGTTTCGGCGACGGAAAACGGACAGCCCGACGGCTGCTGAATCAGAAAACTCTGCGAGAACACGCCGTTCGTCACGACAATCGAAGCCGTTCGTCCGGCATTCATATTCGGCGAAACGGTGAAATTGACTGCGCCGACTCCTTCGCCGTTCGCGCTTGACGTGATGCTGACAAAACTCGAATTCGTCGAAGCCGACCACGGGCAGCCCGTCGGCATATTAACCGTGAATGACCCGCTGCCGCCGGTTATCGGAAAGCCCTGTCCCGTCGGCGACAAGGAGAATGTGCAGGCTGATAGCGACGCGGTTAAAGTCAAATTCCAATTTGCCACGATGCCGGCGTTTTCGCCCGTATCGTCAACGACGAATAATTTCCAAACGCCGTTTGCCGGAGAGCCGTAAAAAGCCTTTAGAGTCGTGCCGGTCGGCGCGCCCGGCGGCGCGGGCGCGGGAAAGGTGTCGCCCGTTTCAAAATTTGTCGGTTTGTAGGTGCCGGACATCAGCGGCGCGTCGTCGGGCAGACTCGCAGCGGCATCGTCGTCAAAAATTAAATTCAAACTGCCGACTTCGTTCGCGCCGCCGACATCCGACATTAAAACGATTCGTCTGCCGTTCGGCGCGACGAGCAGCAAATCAATATCGTCCGGCGCGAGATGGCTGAAATTCGACAAAGTAACGACGGCTTTCGTGACCGAACCTTCCAGACCGGAAATAGTAATGTTCGACGGATACGGGTCGGAGATGCCGATTGACGGAATGGCGATTACTTGTTCCGCGGTATCAATGATGACCGTCCAGCCGCCCGTAATGTTACCGGCGTTTCCGCCGTTGTCGTCAACTAAAAACAATTTCCATTCGCCGTTTGCCGGACTGCCCGCGAAGGCTCCGAGCGTTCTGCCCGTCGGGATGCCCGGCGGCGCGGGCGCGGGAAATGCGTCGCCCGTTTCAAAATTCGTCGGTTTGTAGCTGCCGTTTGAAATCTGTCCGTTAGCGGGCAAGGAGTTGACGGCGGAATCGTCGAAAATCAAGGACAAGTTGCTAATCGGATTATTGCCGCCGACATCCGACATTAAAACGACGCTTCTGCCGTTCGGCGCGACCAGCAGCAAATCAACGTCGTCCGGCGCGGCGTGCGTGAAATTGTTTAATCTGACCTGAACTTTCGTCACGGTCGAAGACAATCCAGCCACGCTCACCGTCGAAGGATAAGGATCGGCACTGCCGACTTCCGGGATAGTGATAGGAGTCGGACTTGAGAATTGGTTGGCGATGTAGATCGTCAATTCCCAGCCGCCGGATATGATGCCTTGATCAACATTCGTGTCGTCGAGCGCATAAAGTCGCCACACGCCGTTCGGGTTCGTTCCCTCAAAAATCGAGAGAGACGCATTGCCGCTCGGCGGCGGAGCGGGCGCGGGGAAAGAATCGCCTGTCAAGTAATTCGTCGGTTTATAAGTGCCGCTGTTGATTTGCTGTCCGACGGGTAAAAAAGCCGTCGCCCGGTCGTCCAGCGTCAGCGTCGTTCCGATCAAAGCATTCGAGTTGCCGACATCCGACATAATTATCGCGTTCTGACCGCCGGGACCGACGAGCATTATATCTATATCTTGGGGAAAGGTGTGATTGAGATTATTAAATTTGACTGTCACCCGTTCAACTACGCCGCCTTGACCCGCGACGTTTATTGCGGACGGATAAGGATTTGCCGCGCCGACTGTCGGAATCGTAATCGGTGTCGTGTTGGCGAACGTCTGCCCGACGGTCGAAGCGGTGAAATTCTCCACCGTCACGTTGTCAATCCACCAACCGCCGTCGAAATTGGTGATGGAGACCTGGCTAAGACCGAGACGCCAGCGGAACTGCACCGTTTGGTTCTGAGCCGCAGCGGGCAGCGTCACGCGGGTCAAAACGAAAAGCGGCGTTTCTTCGCCGCCGCTTCTTCCGAACCAGCCGCGCCGACCGCCGAGCGGATTGTTAAAAGAATTATTAATCGCGCCGAGGTAGCCGTTGACGGTGAACGTGCCGCCGCTTTGCTCGATGTCCTGCCACGCGCCGCCCGCGCCGATTTTGATTTCGAGGACGCAGCCGTCGTAATTGGGAATGGTTTCAAAAGCATGATGAAAAACGAGCCGCGCCGGAGAATTATTGAGCGCGACGGGCGGCGAGACGATCTCCGACAAGCCGTTATTCGGCGCGTTCGGGTCGCGCAGGAAAATCGAATTAGTCGGCGTTTGCGACATTCCCGTTGTCGTTACCGCCGTTATACCGGTTCCGGTCGCACCGGTCGTCCAGCCGTTCGGAAGCGCGGGCGATTGAACGCCGTCGAAATTTTCACCGAGCAATGGCGGCGAAGGACTTTGCGGCGACTCGTCCGCGGCTTTGACCGTGTTGCGGCGAAGCGGCGCGGCGAGAAAATAGAGCGCGACTAAAAAGACGAAACTTAAAATTAAAATGCGCGAATGACGAATGACGAAGGCAGGAGATTTTGTTTTCATTATCTTTTCCTCAAAAAACACGTCGCCGAAAATTTCACGGCGAGCGAGAAAATGAAAATTTCTCGCTTTTTTAATTTTTCTAAAATTACGACTTGACCCGGAGCGGCGAACGCGGTCGCCTTCCAAACGATTGCGCGGCGACGGCTCGAACCGTCGCGGTTGAAGCGAACGGGAACGTCCGTCAAAATAAATTTTGAAAATAGTTCAGAAGCGTTGTCGGAAAATTATTAACTTTTCTGAAAAAAATATCAACAATCCACGTCGTTAAGTTTGCTTTTTCTATAAAAAAGAGATATATAAAATCTACTTCTTATTCGATTCGGTTTATGTGGCAATGGCTTTTTGTTCTATTGGAAATATTTTCGAGCGTATGTGCGGTATAAGTTACATACGCCGATAAAATTCCGTGCTATTTTCTTAAAACAATCGTAACGGAAGCATCTGCGGTAAAGCAGATTGACCCGCAAAGCAAATCAAAGACATCGGCTTTTTTGATGTCGTCCAAAGTGTAAATTTACCAGAGAGGAGACTGCAATGTCGTCTGAATTTTCCATCCAACGCCGCCTGCGCCTGTTTGTGCTGTTCGGCTTTTTGTTATGTTCGGCTTTAAGTTTGACGACCGCGGCGGCGGAAGAGGAAGAAAACATTGATGCCGCGCCGGTCATTATCAGCGAAGCGAATTCGACGCGGGCTTTGACCGCCTCGGCGCGGCGCGGTTTGGATTCATCCGTGCGGGTTTTCAGTCCGGGCGGGAAAACGCGCATTACGGTGTTTGTCACCGGCATCAATCTTATGCCGGGCGAAGGCGCGACCGCTTTTCGCGCCGACGCGACGGACGGGCGTTATAATCGTTTCCCGCTCCAAATAATTTCGCTCAAGCCGACCGCCGAGCGTCCGTGGGTTTATGCTTTGACCTTTAAACTGCACGCCGGAATCGGCGATGCCGGCGACGTGCTGTTCAGCGTCAATTGGCGCGGTATGAGGAGCAACCGTGTGCGCCTCGCCATCGGACACGAAGGCGGCGGACTCCGCGACGACGAAGGCGCGATTCCGACTCCGATGCCGGACAGCCCGATGATTCCCGATTCGCCGAACATCGCCAGTCTGCCGTTTGCGGGCGACCGTGTGCGGTTTATGCAGCAGGCGACGTTCGGCACGACTCCGGCACTTGAAAATCAACTGCGCCGTCTCAGTTTTCCCATCTGGATTAACCTGCAACTGGAAACCAAGCGCGATGCCAACAACGCGATTCGCTATTCGACGTTCCCGATGCCGAATCCGATTTTGATGGCGGATATTAATTCGCCCTGCACCACTAACGCCGTCTGCCTGCGCGACAATTACACGATGTATCCGCTCCAGAATTGGTTTTTCCGCGAGGCTTTATACGGCGAAGACCAACAGCTCAGACGACGCGCTTCGTGGACTTTGCACCAGATTTTCGTCGTGTCGGGACGCGAAACCGTGCAGCCGAGCCGGATGGCTCCGTATATCGCCATCCTCGACCAACACGCCTTCGGTAATTTCCGCAGCCTCCTGAAAGACATCACGCTTAATCCGGCGATGGGCAATTATCTGGACATGGCAATCAGCACTCGCCAGAATCCGAACGAAAATTACGCCCGCGAAATTATGCAGCTTTTCAGTATCGGGACGGATATGCTGAATCAGGACGGCACACCGAAACTCGACGGGCAGGGCAGCCGCATTCCGAGCTACACGCAGGAGACGGTCAACGGCTTTACCAAAGTTTTCACCGGCTGGCGGCTTTGCGCGACACCGGCAACCTGTCCGGGCAGAGTAACGGGAACGCGGAATTTCAAAGACCCGATGGAACTCATCGCGGCGAACCACGACGACGGCGAAAAACAACTTTTGAATTATCCGGGCGCGATTGCGACGATTCCCGCCGGACAAACCGCCGAGCAGGATTTGGAAGCGGCGTTGGACAATATTTTTTATCATCCGAACACCGCGCCGTTTATCAGCAAACTGCTGATTCAGCAATTCGTTACCAGCAACCCGACACCGGCTTACGTCAGGCGCATCGCCGATGTTTTCAGCGATGTTCAGGGCGGCG
>JAJAYR010000129.1 GCA_026786155.1 Pyrinomonadaceae bacterium | reverse complement strand
TCAGAGTCCAAACTTTAGTTTGCGTTTTCGCCGCGCTTCGCTGGCGGAAGACACGCTCAAGCGTGGACTCTGAACAAAGCAAAATGCTTCATTACTTTTGCTTGGATGCTTACAATTATTTTTGCGCGATTACTTATCATCTTTTATCTGTTCCGAAATTCTTCCTATTCGATATAAATTGTGAAACACCGATAATTTTAGTTCAGCGGCAGTCGTTCAAGACTTTTTCGCTAAATTAACCGGAACACGGAAATGTAATACTGCGGACGATTCTCCGCCATAAAAACAAGTTTTAAAAATCTAAGTTATGAAAAATTTTCTGATTTCAGTTTCTATTTTTGTCTTCCTTCTCGGAAACACGAGTTACGCGCAAACGGCAAACGCGACTTTGACCGGCGTTGTTACCGACCAAATCGGCGCGGTGATTCCGAACGCAACCGTAACCACAATCAACTTTTTATTATTTGTTACGGTTTTCTCGGCGGTTTCGGCGATTGGAATAACTTCACGCCGTTTTTTGCCGTCCCAAGCGATATTTTCGGCGCGTTGGCGGGCGGCATCGTCGGCGCGTTTTTCGCGTTTGCCGGTTAGTGGGAAGTTACGCGGATTTCGGGCGAAATCGAAAATCCGCAGAAAAATTTGCCGAAGGCGTTGGCAATCGGCGTAATCGCCATCACGCTGATTTATATTTTGACGAGCGCGGTTTTTCTTTATCTCGTGCCGATTTCACAAGTTACCAACGACGAAACTTTTGCGGCGCAGACGGGCGAAGCACTTTTCGGCAAAATCGGCGGCGTTGTTTTCGCCGCGATTGTGATAATTTCGGTTCTCGGAACTTTGGTCGCTTATCTGATGGTTTCGCCGCGCGTTTATTACGCGATGGCACGCGACGGATTATTTTTCAAAAGTTTCGGCGAGCTGCACACCCGTTTCAATACGCCGCACCGCGCGACGATTATTCAGGTTCTGCTGGCTTCAATTTTGATTCTTTCGGGAACTTTTGAACAAATAATTTCCTACTTTTTCTTTGTCGTCGCTCGTCTTGTTGATGATTGCGATGCGAAATCCGGTTCAATCATTTCTCGGTGTCGTAGTTGTTTTGTTGGGCGTTCCGGTTTATGTTTTATTGTTTAATAAAAGGGAGAAACATTCGGAATAGATGAAAGATGAAAGATAACAGATGAGAGATTAAGCAGGAAAAATCTATCAGTTATCATCTTTCATCTCTCATCTATTCCGAATCGTAAAACTGATGAGCGAAAGTATTTTACAGGAAAAATCATATAAATTTGCCTTACGCATCTTGAAATTGAGTCAGTATCTGAACGACGAAAAACACGAGTTCGTGTTGTCGAAAAAGATTTTGGATTCGGGAACTTCGATAGGCGTTCTGGTGGAAGAAGCGAAACAGGGCGAAAACCGCGCCGATTTTTCGCAGAAACTTTCCGTCGCCAACAAAGAAGCGTTCAAAACAAACTTCTGGCTCAGACTTTTGCGCGACGGCGGATTTTTGAGCGAAAAACAAGCCGAATCGCTTTTGCACGATTGCGAAGAATTACAGAAAATGTTGATTGCGACGATAAAAACGACAAAGACGACGGATTAAATTATGGCTTGGATAAAAACGATTCCGTTTGAAGAAGCGGACGAAAATTTACAGAAAATGTTGTTGGAATTACGGGCTTCGTGTCCGGCGGAATACGGCGAACCCGTGCCGTCGGCGAGTAAATCCGACGAATCGGTGATTGCGTCGCACACCTTGATTCCCGAAGCAATGTTTCACGCTTTTGCCGAATTCAATGTGCTGATGTCGCCGGATTTGCCGCTCGAACGCCGCCAGCACGAGATGATTGCGACGATGGTTTCGGCGACGAATGCGTGTCATTACTGACTGGAATCTCACGCAGAGTTTCTGCGTCGCGTAACTTTGGACGACGATTTAATTTCAAAGTTAAAAACCGATTACGAAAACGCGCCGCTTACCGAAGCCGAGCGCGTAATGTGCGATTACGTCGTGCAGTTGACGAAAGATGCCGTGAAAATTACGCCGAAACATCACGAAAAATTGCGCTCCGTCGGTTTTGACGACCGCGCGATTTTGCAGATAACGCTGATTGCTTCTTGGTTCAACTATATCAATCGCGTCGCCGATGCGTTGGGCGTTGGGCGCGAATAAATCGTCAATCATAGAGTTTTAAATTTTATGCACGATAGAATTTTTCAGTTAATTTTACCATTCGGAATAGATGAAAGATGTGAGATGATAACTGATAGATTTCTCTTTCATCTATCATCTTCCATCTCTCAGCTATTCCGAATCGTTTTTCTCATCAGCGTAATTATGAAACATTACCTTAAGCTGCCGTCCAAAAAATGACGACGGCAAAGTTTGTTGTTGTGGCGAGCAAAGATTTTATGTTAAAATCCTGACTGTAAAATTATAAAAACTACGTCAATATCTCTCACCAAAAATTCGATTATCTTTTGAAACGAGGATTGAAGTTTTGTCCGCGTTTTTGTTTTGTCAGGCAGAATTTAAGTTTTATATCGTTACACAGTAAAGCGCGAAAAATGGATTATTCAATTTTTTACCGATTTTGGGCGAACCGATTGTTTTCGGCGGCGCGGGCGTTAATTTTGTTGTCGGTTAGTATCTACGCGCAGAGCGTCAATCCACCGACCGCTAAAACTCAGCCGGTTGACCGCAATCGTTTGGAAGTAATCGAAGAATTATCGGAATCGCTGGCAAACGATTTACTTGAACTTTCAGTAGCGACGCACGACCGCAATCTCGAATTATCAGCCGAATTTTTCCCCGCGCAAATCGCGGCGAAACCTTTTCCATCGCAACCGGCGGCGATAAAAAATCAAGTCAAATGGATTGGGATACACGGCTGGAACGCGCCGGATAATTCGACTAGCAACGCTTCGGGCGGTGCGGATAAAATATCGAGCAGAGACTTTTTAGGCAATTGGTCAAAATTTCTCGAACATTTTTCCGAGATTGAAGACGCGCGATTTAAAGTTAAAGAAGCGAACTTTGACGCAACCGCGAAAGCCGTTTTGGGCGCGGAGCAGCCGACCGCCGAAGTCGGCGCAAGCGGACGCGCCCGCATCGCTTTCTACGTCATCGGGCGCGACACGACCGGCAAACGCGAATGGGCGCGGGGAACTTTTTGGGCGAACGTCCGCGCCGATAAAAATAAACATTGGCAGTTTGATTCGTTTGAAATCGTCAGTTTTGATTCGATGGTTGCCGAAACGGATATTTTTTCCGAAGTTGCCGTTCCTGCCGGAGTCGGTGCAACTTTGCCATCATTCGGAACGCCGGAAAACAGCGGTTTCGTCTGGCACGGCGCGGCTGCCGGAGATTTTAATAACGACGGCTGGATTGACCTGTTCGTCGTCGGCGCAAATCGCAATTATTTATATTTGAACACCGGCAAAGGCACGTTCCGCGACGCTTCCAAGGAAGCGGGTGTAGAAATTCTCGCCGCCGGAACTGCGCCGCTGGTTTTCGATTACGACAACGACGGCGACGCGGACGTTTTTATTTCCGCCGTCGGTCAGCAAATCTTGCTCGAAAATAAATTTAAACAAACCGGCAAATTAGAATTCGACGACGTTTCGCTCGAAGCGGGCGTGGCGAAAGATGCCATCGGTTTTTCGGCGGTGGCGGGCGATGTCAACGGCGACGGGCGGCTCGATGTTTATGTTACATCGTATAATCGTTATGGGCAGGTTACGCCGGATTCGTGGTTTAAGGCGACGAACGGCACACCGAATTTGTTATTTGTCAGCCAATCTGACGGAACTTTCCGCGAAGAAGCGGTAAAATGGGGCGTTGAAGAAAAGCGTTGGAGTTACGCGGCGGAATTTGCCGACATCAACGGCGACGGGCGAATTGATTTATACGTCGCCAACGATTTCGGCGAAAAGGCTTTGTATATCAACAAAGGCGATAAATTTGTTGACGAAGCGGCGGAGCGCGGCGTTCTCGACCCCGGCAACGGAATGGGCGTTTCGTTCGGCGATTATAACAACGACGGACGGCTCGATATTCACGCCTCGAATATGAGTTCGACCGCCGGAAATCGTATTTTAACCAGACTTTTTCCGAATTCGAGCGCGAAGGATAACGTGCTGAAAAAACTCGCCGCCGGAAATAATCTTTTCGAGAATACGGGCGACGGGAAATTCAAAGACGTAACGGCGGAAGTCGGCGGTTTTTCCGGCGGCTGGGCGTGGGGCGGCGGTTTTATAGATTTCGACAACGACGGTTGGGAAGACATTTATACGCCGAACGGTTTTATTTCCGGCAAGTCAATGAAGGACACCTGAAGTCAGTTCTGGCGGCAAGTTGTGTCGCAGGACAATACCGGAAAAAGTGAAAAAGGCGCGTTGCGCTCAGACCAAAATCAGTTGATGTTCGGTCAGGGTTTTTCGTTCAGCGGCTACGAACGCGACCCGCTTTATCTGAATTTAGGGACGAAAAAGTTTATGGATGTGTCCGGCGTTTCGGGCATTGATTCGATAACGGACGGACGCGCCGGAGTGTTCGCCGATTTCGACAACGACGGCGATTTGGACGTTTTTTCGACGACGATTCAAAATCAGGCGCATCTGCTTTTCAGAAACAACATCGGGCAGGACAATAATTTTTTGAGAATCGCGCTCGAAGGCGACGCGAAAACCGGACTTGACGCTTTCGGTGCAGTCGTGCGCGTGAAAACTTCCGCCGGAACGCTGACGAAAATCAAATCGGGCGGTTCGGGGTTTATTTCGCAGCACGACCCGCGCCTTTTGTTCGGTTTGGGCAAAGATGCCAAAGCCGAATGGATTGAAGTAACGTGGGCAAACGGCGAAGTCGAACGATTTGCGGGCGAGGGCGCGAACGGTGCGACGATGCTTTTAAAAAAGGGAAGCGGAAAAGCCGCATCGGTAAAATTAACGAAAGCCAATTTGCCGAATCCTTTGACGAAAGCCGAAATTTTCGCGCAGAGTCTAAAAATCAAAATCGGCAAACCGCTGCCGGATTTCGCGCTGAAAACTCTAGCGGGCGCGACGAGTTCGATGACCAAACAAAGAAAAGCGGGACGGCAAACTTTAATCAACGTCTGGGCGACGTGGTGTTTGCCGTGTGCTGCCGAAATGCCGGAACTCGAAAAAATGCGGGCGCGGCTGGCGGCTCGCGGCGTTGATTTAATCGGGTTGAATGTTGACGCGGAAAAAAACGTCAACATCAAAAAATACGCTGCCGACAAGCGCGTTACTTATCCGATTTTAGTCGGCGGAATAACTGCCATCGAACAAATTTATGCGACTGATGAGTTATCCGTGCCGCTGACGATTCTGGTTGATGAAAAGGGAATTGTGAAAGATTTGATTCCCGGCTGGTCGGCGGAAACGCGGCGCAAATTTGCCGGAATGATTGGCGGTGAAACGGTCAAAACTGCAAAACCAGCGGCTTCCGTCAAAGCGAATAAGTGATGCGAAGAGCTAAAAGTAATGTTTGATAAATTGTCGCCAGCTTGAGCATTATTGCGAGTTTGAGAGATTTATCTTTCGCGGCTGTGCCGCCCGATGTGCGGCGATGGCTCTGCCTCGCCGAAAATGTTTCAAATTCTATATGAGGCTGCGCCTCATATCCAGCGGCACAGCCGCGAAAGGTAAAGGGAAGTTGACCGGAAAGGCACAGCCTTTCCGCACATCAGGCGGCACAGCCGCGCTAGCGCGTAACGCGAGTTACAAGTTATT
>JAJAYR010000128.1 GCA_026786155.1 Pyrinomonadaceae bacterium | reverse complement strand
GATTGGCTCACACGCTGATTACGACAAAATGATAAGTTAAAAATGCTTTACAGAGTTGTCTTGGAAAAATCGGAAGAAGGTTACAGCGTTTCGTGTCCGGCATTGCCGGGCTGTTGGTCGCAAGGCGAAACGGAAGAGGATGCTTTAGAAAATATCAAAGACGCAATCGAAGATTATATGTTTGTTCTGAATGAGCGAATCAAAAATGCCGATGTTCGAGAAGTCGAGGTAGCAGCATAGAGAACGATGGCGAAACTTTCGGGCATCAATCATCTAAAAGCAGTCAAAGCGTTGGAAAAAGCCGGATTTTACATTGCTCGGCAAGGAAAGCATATTGTTTATGACAAACGATGTTCGGATTGTTACGATTCCGCGTCATAATCCGGTTAATGCTTTTACGATGGGCGGTATTGTTCGGGACGCGGGTTTAACGATAGAAGAGTTTAAAAAACTGCTTTAGTTTAATTTATGGAAATCAAAGCAATCGGATGTGAACCATTACAGCTAAAGCGCGTGCATTTGGAAAATTCGCACACGCTGAAGGTTTATCAGGAAAACGACGGTTATAAATGGTTAAAGAAAGCGTTGGGAATGACGCCGGACGAAATCATTAATGAAGTCAAAGCGTCGGCGTTGCGCGGGCGCGGCGGCGCGGGTTTTCCAACGGGAATGAAATGGGGTTTCGTGCCGCGCGATTCGCCGAAGCCGAAATACGTCGTCTGCAACGCGGACGAAAGCGAGCCGGGAACATTTAAAGATAGATATTTGCTCGAACGCGATCCGCACGCGCTGATTGAAGGAATGCTGATTGCGGCTTTCGCGCTCGGTTCAAAGGCTTGCTACGTTTATTATCGCGGCGAATATAAATATCTGATTGACATAATGGATGCGGCGATTGACGAAGCGCGGGCGGCGAATTTAATCGGCGATAACATTTTGGGTTCGGATTTTTCGTGCGAATTCTACACGCACACCGGCGCGGGCGCGTATATCTGCGGCGAAGAAACCGCGCTTTTATCGAGTTTGGAAGGTTATCGCGGACATCCGCGAATGAAGCCGCCGTTTCCGGCAATCGAAGGTTTATACGCCGCGCCGACGGTCGTCAATAACGTCGAAACTTTAACTGCCGTTCCGCAAATTATCGAAATGGGCGGCATCGCCTGGCGCGATTTGGGAACGGAAAAATCCGGCGGCACGAAACTCTGGAGCGTGTCGGGACACGTTAAAAAACCGGGCGTTTATGAACTGCCGATGGGTTACGCCGATATGGAAAAGTTCATCATGGAAGACTGCGGCGGAATTCGCAGCGGACACAATTTGAAAGCTGTCATTCCCGGCGGTTCAAGCGTCTATGCGATGCGAGCGGAAGACGTAATCGGCAAAAAAGTTTTGATGGATTACGAAGGCTTAGTCGTCGCCGGTTCGTTAGTCGGTTCGGGCGGTTTTATCGTGATGGACGAAACGGTGGACATCGTTGATTCGACGAAAAATCTGACCGAATTCTACAAACACGAATCGTGCGGCTGGTGTACGCCGTGCCGCGAAGGAACGGATTGGCTGACGAAGATTTTCACTAGAATTGCCGACGGCGGCGGGCGACCGGAAGACGCGCAGTTAATTTTAGATTTGTGCGATAATATCGAAGGCAAATCATTTTGCGCTTTGGGCGACGCGGCGGCTTGGGCAATTCAAGGTGCGATCAAGCGTTTCCCGGAAGACTTCAAACCGTATCTGACCGAACAAAAGAAATTTTCAAACGGTAATGGAAACGGCACACACTAATTTTATTTAAGGAGGAAAAACGCAATGGGCAGAGGAGATAAAAGAACACGAAAAGGTAAAATTTTCGCCGGAAGTTTCGGCAAAACCCGTCCGCAGGGCAAAAAGAAAACTGCGGCGACGAACAAAGAAGCAACGACTAAATCGGAAGAATAAATAAATCGAGATGCCACAGACTTTATCAAATTTAGATTGCAAAACAATCGAACTGATTGAAAATTTGATAACGGAAAATGATGAACCTTTGGATAGTTTATTTTCTGCGAAGCAACAGCGTCTGTTGGTCGAACCGCTTTACAGTTCTTGGAAACCGATTGATGTGGAAACATCCGAAGGTCGCAAATTTTTCGCGGATTCCAACATCGGTTTATTTTTTTCCGTGCATCAGCCGCCGTTGGTGCCGGATATGTTTTTGAGTTTGGATGTGGAAACGCCTGCCAATCTCGATTTGAATGCACATCGTTCGTATTTCGTCTGGGAATTCGGCAAAGTCCCGGATGTCGCGGTGGAAATAGTTTCCAATCGAAAAGGTAACGAATTGACGAGCAAACTCAAAGATTATGCACGAATCGGCGTAACTTATTATGTGGTGTTTGACCCGTTCAAAAGTTTGGGCGAAAGCGTTTTACAGGTTTACGAACCCGGTTTCGGCAGATGCCTGCGACCGAAAAGTGACTCGATTTTGAATGAAGTCGGATTGGAAGTCAGACTTTGGCGCGGCGAGTTTGAGGGAATTTCCGGCGAGTGGCTGCGCTGGTATGATTCGGAAGGAAATTTAATTTTGACGGGCAAGGAATCAGCGGAAAAGATGGTGCGTAAACTGCGCGATCTAGGAATTGAGTTTTAATAGAAATAAATGTCAACAGAACTTATCAAAGTTACGATTAACGGTC
>JAJAYR010000127.1 GCA_026786155.1 Pyrinomonadaceae bacterium | reverse complement strand
GAAATTTCGGCGATGCCAAACTCGCGCTTATCAATGCGCTCAGGTTGGACAACGATGAGGCGTTGGCGTGGGCGAATCTCGGAATGCTGGATTTTTACGAAAATCGCATTTTTCAAGGACTGGACAATCTGCGGGCAGCCGTTTATCTCGAACCGCGCGAGCCGGATTTTATCTATGCGCTGGCGCAGGTGGCGGCGCGTGCCGAACTTTATAAGGAATCTGCCGCCGCCTACGATAATTTTCTGCGGATTTCGCCGCTGACCGACACCGAACGGCGCGACCGCATTAAAGGGTTGATTGATTTTCTACGTTTTTTAGGCAATCGAAAATCGCTTTACGAATTAAACGGCGCGAAACAAACCATCGTTTCCTTTCAGTTGCAAAACGACCGACCGATTATCGAACTGCGGCTCGATAAAAAAGGCAAGCCGATGAATTTCGTTTTAGACACCGGCGCGGGAATCTCGGTTCTGTCCGAAGACACCGCCAAAAGATTGAATATCAAGCCGGTTGCCCGCGGCGGTTTGGCACGCGGTGTTGGCGGCGACGGGAAATTTGATATTGTCTATGGATTTTTGAATGCTATTTACATCGGCGATGTCAAAATCAAAAGCGTTCCGATTTATATTCGTAAATTTCACACGGTCAATGAAAAAATTGACGGCTATATCGGTTTGTCGCTGATTTCAAAGTTTTTAACGACGATTGATTACGGCGATAAAACCTTCGAGTTGGTGAGCAAAAGTATCGCCGACAAACGAACGGGCGAAAAGGAAAATCCGTCGCTTCCGCTGCGGCTGACTTCGAGCGGATTTTTGAGCGGCGAAGTCGAACTCGAAGGCGTGTCGGTGCCGCTGAATTTCATCGTGGACACGGGCGCGAGCATTTCCGTAATTTCCGACGACGTGGCGGGGACGAAGGAAATCAGCCGCTTCATCAAAACCGAAAAAATGCGCGTCGTCGGCGCGGCGGGCATCACCGATTCCGTGCCTTCGTTTCTGCTGCCGCGCATAACTTTCGGCACTCACAGCCGCCGGAGCATCGTAGCGATTGCGCTCGATTTGGATTTGATAAACGAAACGGCGGGTTTTGAGCAAGCCGGAATTTTAGGCGGGAATTTCCTCAAAAATTATCGTTTGACGTTCGATTTTCAAAACTCGAAAGTCGTTTTCGTGCCGATTAAATGAGTTGAGAGTTGAGAGTTGAGAGTTAAAGGTTGAGAGTTGAGAGTTAAAAGCTAAGAGCCGCAAGTTTAATTTGGTCTCTTTACTCTTTACTCTTTACTCTTTACTCTTTACTCCCTACTCTTTACTCTTAGAAAATGAAACAAAGTTTATATCTTGAAACCTCCGTCGTCGGCGCGTATCTGGACAACGGCGAACCTTTTCGGCGCGACTTGACGATTCGCTGGTGGGAACACGAACTCTCCGAATATCAGGCGTTTAGCTCGATTTTGGTGCGGCGCGAACTCGAACAAATCAGCGAACCGCACCGGACGGGCTATCTGAAATTGATTGCGCCGCTCGAAACGCTCGAACTTTCCGAAGAAGTCGCCATCCTCGCCGAAGGCTATATTTCACGCGGCATTTTTCACCGAAAATTTCTCGCCGACGCGCTGCACGTCGCGCTGGCTTCGTTTCACAAAGTTGATTATCTGGTAACGTGGAATTTCGGACATCTGGCGAACGTCCGCAAACAAGCGCGAATCAGGCTTTTCAACGCCGCCGCCGGATTTTTCTCGCCCGTTATCGTGACGCCCGAATTTCTGGTCAGCCCGTAAATCTTGAGCCGCCGGTTGACGATTATCTCTTGACGAATAACAATAAACACTTGTTATGTATCGTCGTCCAAAATTTTTAGAAATTCTGCTCGAAATTCGTCAGGAAATGTCGCGCTCCGCCGATTATGATATGGATTTGTTTGCGGAAATGATTCGTTCCGGGAAATTTCCCGAAAAAAATCATCTCTTTATTTCCGACGAAGCGAAGGAAAAAAACGGAAAGTCCGAAAGCAATAATTGATAGCTTCAAATTCGGAAAATATAAGTTTCAAGTTTTATGGAAGTTTTTAACGCCATCGGTTTGCAGTTTCCGAATGGAAAAACCCTGAACGATTTAGCCGCCGACGCTGAAAAACTCGGCGAACCTTCGGTTTCAACCCAGTCTGATTGCGTGATTTACGGTCATTGCTGGCGCATCGGCGCGGGTTTGGAAGTCTGGACGATTCTTTACGAATCGGAGACGGGCGAAACTTTTTACGCCGACTGCCGTCCCGGTTTTCGCGCCAAATACGCCCAAAACGTCGAAAACTGGTCGTTATACGAAGACCGAAAAGAAGGCGAAGCCGCCGTCAAAGGTTACATCGAAAATCGCGGCGCGGAAGTTTTCTTTCAACTGCAAAATTTAACCGAAGTCAGCCCCAAAAATTTTGACGGTGAAACATTGCGCGTCGCGCTCGGCGGGCTTGCCGTCTGCGCCGAAGTTCTGACCGCCGAAACAGATTTTTTGTGGCAGCCGCTTCACGAAGCGACGAAAAACTTCAGCATCGAACAAACTTACCGCCGGTTGTGCGGCAAGGTTCTGGCTTTTGAAAATCTTCGCAACCCGCACTCGAAAAAGGATTTATACTGGATTCATCTGGCGTTGAAGGATTTCGATTTGGAGATTTTGGTCAATCAAACGGATTTGCGCGGCGGCGATTTGCGCGTTGGGCTTTTTGTCAAAGCGGACGTTTGGCTGCAAGGGCATATCGTCAGTAAATCAACTTATTATTCGAGTTACGAAGGCATTGATTGGTCGGTGCCGACGGCTGATTTTTGGAAAAGTTTCAAAAGGCAAAATTAACATCAAAAACAAGCGTCTTTCTTTCCCCAATTTTTTTGAGATGCGTCGTTATTTATTTTTCAGTCTAATCGTTTCCGTGCTGTGTTCGACGGTCGGGCTGTATTTTTTTAATCAATTCTGGATTCACCGCTACGACAATTTGATTGCGCGGCAGGCGGCGATTTACCGTCTGGATGAAACTTTGGTGTGGAGCGTGATTTATGAAGAAACATATTTTCGCGCGTGGAAAATCGGCGCCGACGATGAAGTCGGTTTGATGCAGGTTACGCCGCTGGTCGCGCGTGAATGGGCGAAGGAAACCGGCTTTCGGGAATTTGAAAAACGGACGGCGGAAAATACGGTCGAATTCCTGCGCGAACCGGAAAGAAATATCCAAATCGGCTGCTGGTATCTGGAAAAGATGCGCGAAAACTATCGCGGTGTTCCGTCGGAAAAAGCGATGACGCTCGCCGCGTATAATGCGGGCGCAAGCCGCGTCGCCGAATGGTCGAAAGACGCGGATGCTTCAAGTCTTTCCGAACAAAATTTCATCGAAAAAATAAACATTGCCTCAACTAAATCCTACGTTTCTTCGGTTCTCAATCGTTATTATTCTCAGCCGTCCGCTAAAAAGTCCGATTGATTTTTGATTTCCAACAGAATAGAGGTTACGCAGTTGAAATAACTGAATGATTGAAACGGCAATTTTTCTGACTGAACAGCGAATAGTTGATAGCTGATAGTGCATAGTTGCGCTTGCGACATTATTCGCTTTTCACTATTAACTGTTCGCTGTTAATATCAATAAATTTTTTGCGCTTTATCATTCAATATATTTCAACTGCGTAACTTCCATCTAAATCAAACTGAAATATGAAAATCTTTTCCGCCGATTACGTTCTGCCGATTTCCGCCGATTTGATTGAAAACGGCGCGGTTGTCGTTGACGAAACGAGAATCGCCGCCATTGGAACACGCGAAGAACTAATCGAAAAATTTCCCGAAGCTGCCGCCGAACATTTCGGCGAAGCCGTGATAATGCCCGGTTTGGTGAATTGTCATTCGCATCTGGAAATCACGGCGATGCGCGGATTTCTCGACGATGTGGAAGCTGATTTTTATTCGTGGCTGATGAAATTGACGACCGTGCGCGGCGAAAAATTGACCGCAGCCGACGTAAAAATCGCCGCGCTCGCCGGTGCGCTCGAAGGTGCGCGGGCTGGCGTAACCTGTTTCGGCGACATCGGACGTTTCGGAGTAGCCGGATTTGAAGCGTTGAAAACAAACGGTTTGCGCGGGATTCTTTTTCAGGAAACCGAATTTTCGCCCGACGACAAAACCGCCGCTGAAGATTTTACGAAATTAAAAGATAAGTTTTTAGAATTAAAAGCGACGGAAACCGAACTCGTCAAAGTCGGACTTTCGCCGCACGCGCCTTACACGGTCAGCCGCCGCCTTTTTGAAAAAATTACCGATTACGCCGTCGCTGAAAACATCGAAATCTCGATTCACGCCGCCGAATCGAATCAGGAACGCGATTTTTTTGAAACGGGCGAAGGATTTTTCGCCGAACTTTATCAAAAATTAAATCTCGAATGGAACGCGCCGAAAAAATCTCCCGTCGAATATCTCGCCGACCTCGGCGTTCTGCAAGCCGCGCCGCTGCTCGCGCACGGCGTTAAAGTTTCCGACGCGGACATCAATCTAATCGCCGCCAGCCGTTCAAAAATCGCGCATTGCCCGAAATCGAACGCGAAATTCGGACACGGCATCGCGCCGCTCGAACGGTTTTTGGATAAAAATGTCTGCGTCGGTTTCGGCAGTGATTCGGTCGCCAGCAACAACGTCTGCGACATTTTAGAAGAAGCCCGTTTTGCGACGCTTTCCGCCAGAAATTTACCGGATAAAAAAAGATTTTTGACGGCGCGGGAAATCATCGAAACGGCGACGCTCGGCGGCGCGAACGCGCTCGGACTCGGAAGGGAAGTCGGCAGTTTGGAAACTGGCAAGCAAGCCGATTTAATCGTCGTTTCCTTAGAAAATATCGCGCAGCAGCCGCTTCACGACGTTTATTCGGCGATACTTTTCGCCTCGAACGCGCGGGACGTTTTGCTGACGATGGTGGCGGGTGCAGAACTTTACCGCGACGGCGCGGCGACGAAAGTTGACGAAGCGGAAATAAAAAGGCGAATGAAGGAAATCGGCGCGAAAATGTGTCGGCAGTCCGAAAAATCAGGGCGGAGTTAAACTTAATTGATAAAAGCGATGGGCAAAAAGCCAATTGATACATGGAATCAATCGGCTTCGCGCTGATGCTTTCAACCGACCAAATTAGCTCAAACTGAATTTTAAACTGCCGACACTCGTAATAAAGTTCGATTGCCGTCCGAATTTTATAAATTTCTTAACTTTATTCACATTGGGTTTAATACCCCGTCAGCTTGCTGCGGCTTTATACTGTCGGAATGAGCAAGTTCATTCATAAAAGCGACAATGTTTCGGTTCTGATGTATCACATCGTCTGTCCGTCAAAATATCGCCGAACAGTTTTTTCCGAAGTCGTCGAAGCGAAACTTAAAGAAGTTTGTGGTGAAATCCAGAAACGCTATGAAATCGAGTTTTTGGAAATCGGTGCCGATGGCGACCACGTTCATTTTCTCGTCCAGAGTGTGCCGCTGATGAGTCCGAAAAAGATCGTGCAAATCATCAAAAGTCTGACGGCGCGAGAAATTTTCAAGAGTTGCCCGGAAGTCAAAAAACAACTGTGGGGCGGCGCGTTCTGGTCAGAAGGTTATTTTGTCAGCACGGTTAGCACGCACGGAACAGAAAAAATGAGAAAGAACTATGTTCAGCAACAGGGCAAGATGGAGGAAAATGGTCAACTTCGCCTCTTTCAATACCCCGTCAGCTTGCTGCGGGGAAATTTATTTAAAAGACTTTGACGAATGTTTTGGCAATTCGTTCATCGGTTAATCACGGCTTCAGAAAATCGCTCCATTTCCTCCAACTGAGGACTGCATTGCAAGAGCAGCAGATTAACGCCGACGGCTTCAAATTCGGCGACTCGTTCCGCGATTTGGTCGGGCGTTCCCGTTAAACCCGAACGCAAGCCGCGATTGGAAACCGAATAATCTTCGAGAGAAACCTGCTGTTCGAGTTTCGTGT
>JAJAYR010000126.1 GCA_026786155.1 Pyrinomonadaceae bacterium | reverse complement strand
CGTAAGGTGAGTTATTGATTCGCTTGAATGCTTTTATCTTCGGCAAATAATCGTCGTGATTGCCAGTTTCGCACTTTCCGATTTATGGCGGCGCGTTTTTACTTTTTCTCGTAAATTATCTGCCCGTTGAAAATCGTATAAACGGGCGCGGTCGTCAAAATCTCCGGGTGCTGAATCGTCGTCAAATCCTTTGAATGCACGACTAAATCGGCGAGCATTCCGGCTTTGATTTCGCCTTTGACGTTTTCGGCAAATTCCGCATAAGCCGCTTCAAAAGTATGGCAGCGAATTGCGTCTTCGATTGATAAACGCTCCTGCGGCTGCCATCCGCCCGCCGGAATTCCTTCGGCATCTTGTCTGGAAACGGCGGCGTAAAGCGTCGCGTAAGGATTAATCGCTTCGACGGGAAAGTCCGTGCCGAACGGAACGTGGACGTTATAAGATTTCATCAAATGCCACGCATACGCGCCCAAAACGCGATATTCGCCGAGCCGCGAATCAGCCCAACGCTTATCCGAAACCGCGTGCGTCGGCTGCATCGAAGCGATAATTCCGAGTTCCTGAAAGCGTTTGAAATCAGCCGGATTGACGACTTGCGCGTGTTCGATGCGATTTCTTCGATTGGCAACATAGAATCGAGTTCCGCCATCAATAACTCCTGACCTGACTGTTGGTGTCTTTCCATATAAATCAGCAGAAAGCGGTGTTTTATTAGCTTGTTCAAATCCATCCAAAGCCATCCGATTCGCCTTATCGCCAATCGCGTGAAGCGCAATCTGAAATCCCGCCGCGTCGCGTTCGACAATCATTCGCGTCAATTCTTCCGGCGGACGGCGCATAATGCCGACGTTTTTATCATCATCGGTAAAGGGCGCGAGCATCGAAGCGGTTTTTGAGCCGAGCGTTCCGTCAACGTAACCTTTCAAAGCCGTCAGTTTCAAACGATTGGCATCGTCTTTGAACGAATCGAATTCGGCACGTTGGCGTTTTAATTCCACAACCGAATCTTCAAAATCCTGCCATTCGGCGACGCGGACAGTTAATTTATTTTGATTCAAAAATTCGCGGTAAAGTTTCGTCGTCTCGTAACCGGAATTATCCTGAACGCTCGTGATGCCGTATTCCCGCGCCATTTTCAGCGCGAGTTCCATTCCTTTTATCTGCTGTTCTTTATTCGGCTGCGGAATCAATCCGCCGACTAATGCCTGCGCCGTTTCCTTCAAAATTCCCGTCGCTTCGCCCGCCGCATCGCGTTCGATTTCGCCGCCTTCCGTGTTTTTGGTGCTTTTATCAATCTTCGCCAACTTGAGCGCGGCAGAATTTGCCCAGCCGATATGCCCGTCAACGCGCACGAGAAAAACCGGATTATTCGGCGCGATGCGGTCTAAATCGTTTTTATTCGGAAACTTATTGCCCCACAGCGTATGGTCCCAACCGCGCCCGATAATCCATTCGCCTGTCTTGGTTTCTTTCACCTTCACCGCCACGCGCCGCGTCGCTTCGTCAACCGTCTTCGCGTCGAGCAGGTTGACCGTCAAAAGCGACAACGCGCCGCGAAAAAAATGAACGTGCGCGTCATTAAATCCGGGCGTAACGAGTCTGCCGCGTAAATCAATTTCCTTCGCCGCCGCGTATTTCGCCTTCAATTCCCTTGAAGTCCCGACGGCGATAATCTTTTCACCGTCAATGGCAACCGCTTCGACAATCGTAAATTTTTCATCCGCCGTAAAGACTTTGCCGTTGTATAAAAGCATCGAAATTTTCTGTTTCGCCTGCGCCAAAACCAGATTCGGCAGTAAAAGTGATGCGACGAGCGCAATTTTTATTAAATTTTTCAACATTTTATTTTTCTTCCGGGACGACAAAACTTTCGCGCAGCGTCGGCTGACGTTTTTCGCCCTTCGCGCCGTCGGCAATTTGGACGGTCAATTTTCTCACCTTTCCGCCGCGTTTCTGATTGGTCGAAGTGTAGCCGATAACGTATTGCGAGTTTAATTCGGGCAAAATACCTTACAAAGCCGCGACGAGTTCGTCTTTTTTACCGTTCACGAAAAACGACGCACCGCCGGTTTCAAATGAAAGCTGATTGATAAATTTTTTCGCCGCTGATTTTGATTCTGCGTCAAAAAATTGACCGACCAAACCGATTGTAAAAACCTGCGTGTCGCTGCCTTTAAATAACTCGAACAATTGTCTCTCATTATAAAAACTGTCGCGGTCTTCGCCGTCGCTGATTAAAATCAACGCATTGCGGACTGTTTGGTCGGCTTTTTCGCGCTTTGAGATTTCGCCGACGGAAAGATACAGCGCGTCTATAACAGCCGATTTTCCGCCTTCGATATAGAGATTTGCCAATGCGTTTTTCAGACGATTTTTATCCGCCGTCCAGTTCTGAACAATTTCAACTTTATTACTGCTCACAAACCGCGTAACAAAAACTTCGTCCTGCGGTCTGATATTGGCGACGAAAGTCGCGCCCGCCGAAACGACTGTTTCAAGTTGTGAACGCATTGAACCCGTGTTATCTACGACTAAGCCGACGTTAAAAGCATTTTGCTTTCTGGCGAAATAAGTGAGTTTTTGTTCTATGCCGTCTTCGTAAATTTTGCAGTCTTCCAATTTTACATCGTCGGCAAATTTTCCGTTCGCGTTCAAAATCAGCAGATTTGCCTTGACTGCAACCGGCTTAATCGTCCTTTGTTTATCTTTCGGCTTATCTTTTTTTGAATTGTCCTGTGAAAAAACGAATCCGATTCCGACGATGCCGATTAAAAGCGTCGCTAAAGTTATTTGTGAAATTTTCATTTGAATACCTCTCGATTTTGTCCGGTTGATTATAAACTTTTTGCCGCGTCCGCGCTAATTTTCGAGTCGGCAGCTTTTTATTTAAATGAAGCCTGAGCGTAATTAAGTATGTGT
>JAJAYR010000125.1 GCA_026786155.1 Pyrinomonadaceae bacterium | reverse complement strand
GTTTCGCTTTTGGTTAGATAAGCCGTTTCCTTTTCGGATTCGATTTCGTGCCAAATCTCTATCGGCACGATGACACCGACCGGATTGCCCTTTGCGTCGGAAATGTATTGAATGTCTGTCATAACGGTTGAATTATATCAAAGAATCTGCCCGATGTTGTTGTAAATCTGATTGTAATTGCGCTTGGAATTAAACGGCGGAGAACTATAACAAAGGTCAACCGTTTCATCGCGGACGAATTTGCGTAAGACATTGAGATTGTCGCCGTAGTAAAGTTTGTTCATTCGTGAAATTCTCCGAAGATAAGTGAACGATAAAAATTGAAAATGGGTGCGCCCTTGTTGTTGCCTGTTTCGGACGAGCGAGTCAAATTTATTTATGCGCGACGATGGCGCGGGCGATTAACCCGATGCCGCCCGCGAGCAGAATGAGCATCACTATCGTATTGAAAAGGCTCGTCGGCTGAAAATAGATGTTTAGATTCGTGATGATGCCCGCGAAAATGATGACGACTCCGACGAAAAGAAGCAGCCAGCCGACGATTGATTTGCCGTTGAAAAACAAAATACCGATGCCGAAAATCAACGGCACGAGCGTCAGACCGAAGGCGTTGTAACCGTAGATTGACCAGAAACTGCTGGTAACGGTTACTTGATTAGTTAAAAGATACGCGCCTGCGACCGCCATTCCCAAGCCGCCGAAAAATTCGATTAAGCCGCCCGGCGTGCCGCCCGCGCCGCGTTTCGGTTCGTCTTCATACATATTTTTTGTTTCTCCGACTTCGTGTAAATTACTTTCTCATCTCAGCCAGCATCGCTTCGATTTCCGACTTCAAATGATTCGTGACGGCTTCGTATTTCGCTTCGTCGTCCATTTCCGCCGTAATTATTTCGCGCGGCAGAAACGGTTTGCCGAAGCGGATGCTGGTTTTGGCGAAACTGATCTTATTCGAGCTTCGCGCCCAGACTTTGTAGAATCCGTCGAGCGCGACCGGCACAATCGGCACGTCCAATTCGACTGCGAGAATCGCCGCGCCTTTTTTGAATTCGTGCAGTTCGCCGTCAAAAGCGCGTGCGCCTTCGGGGAAAATGGTCAGAATTTTGCCGTGTTTCAACCCGACCGCGCTCGCCTTCATCGCTTTTAACAACTGCGTGTCCGCGTCAACCGGCACGGTGTTCAAAAAGGCGGCGAGTTTCTGCATCGTTTGGCTTTCAAAAAACTGGCTCGCGCCGACGGCGAACGAATTTTTGAGATTGTCGAAACTGTAGGCACTCGTTACGAGAAACGGGTCGAGATAACTCTGGTGATTCGGGCAGATAATATACGGGCGTTTGAGCGCGTCGAGATTTTCCCTGCCCGAAACTTCGAGACGGAAAAAGACGCGGGCGATTACATTGAAAAACTTGAAAATCGCATAAACTATCGCCATTCCGAACGGGCGCGATTTGAGAATGCCCTGCACTTCCGGCATTTGATTGTCGCTCTCGCGGACGATGGCGCCCCAATTGAAATCGGCTTCGACGATTGCCGCGTTTTTGCCGCCCGCCATTTTTTCCGTCAATTCGACGACTTCTTTGACCGTCAGCGCGTTCGCCGCTTCGTCGCCGTCGAATTCGATGTTAAAGGCTTGTTCGAGACCGGCGAAAACTTCGGCGCGTGATAACGAATCGAGTCCGAAATCAATTTCCAAACTCATCGCCGGATGAATCGCGTCCGCTTGTTCGGAATTCTGCTTGACGAGTTTCGTCAACTGTCTGCCGACCGACGAATCCATCAATTGTTTATCCGTGTCGGTGAATTCGAGTTTTTTGACGAGCGGCGCGTCGCCGTTGGAGAATTTGTTGTCGGCGATTTCCTTGGCGACTTCAAAGCGTCGGACTTTGCGCGTCGCGGTGCGCGGCAGCGGCTCGCTGCGGACGATTGTTTCGCGGACACGCTGATATTCGGGTAACTCGCGCCCCAAATCGTCGAACTCGTGGCGAATCGCTTCGCGCGAATTAGAGATATTGTTTTTCTTCAAATAATCGAAATCAGGCACGACGACGGCGACCAATTTTTCCGCGCCCGCCAAATTCGAGGTTTCGTCTTTCACGCCCAAAATGCACATCTCGCCGACCATCGGCGTTTTTGAGTAATGCACTTCCAAATCTTCCGGGTGAATGTTTTTCCCGTTCGGCAAAACGATGACATCTTTCGAGCGTCCGACGATGTGCAGATTGCCGTTTTCGTCAATCTTGCCCAAATCGCCCGATTTGAACCAACCGTCTTCGGTGAATGCTTCCTTCGTCGCTTCCGGGTTTTTGTAATAGCCCGAAAAAACCATTTTGCCCTTGATTAAAACTTCGCCCGCGCCTTCGTCGTTGAGTTCGCCGATTTTCGTTTCGGCGTAATTGACGGCTTTCCCGACCGAGCCAACGACGTTATCTTCAAATCTCGTGCAGGAAACCGCGCCGGATGTTTCGGTTAAACCGTAGCCTTGAATCAATGTAAAACCGAGCGCGTGATAATCGCGGGCAATCTTTTCGTCAAACCGTGAACCGGCGGAAATCGTGATATTTAATTTGCCGCCGAAGCCGTCGTGAACTTTGCCGAAAAACTTTCTGCCGAGATTGATATTAAATTTTTCGCGCAGAAAAAAATTGAGTTTCAAAAGTTTGTCGAACAACGTGCGAACGACGATTGACTGCTGCGCGACGTTATCGAAAATCTTTTTATGAAACAAATACCAGAGACGCGGAACGCCGGTCAGCAGCGTGATTTCCTTTGTTTCAAAAGCGCGGGTCAATTCGGCGGGCGCGAGTTCCTTGACGTAATAAACCGAGCCGCCGGTCGAGGCAATCACCCATAAATTGACGACCTGCGCGAAAACGTGAAACAGCGGCAGAACGCTCAACACGACTTCCGTTTCCTTGATGTGCATTACTTCCTGACAGCCGACCGCTTCGTGGTAAATGTTGCTGTGCGTCAGCGGAACGCCTTTCGGTGTTCCCGTTGTGCCGGAAGTGTAAGTAAGTTGCGCCAAATCTTCCGGTTTGGCGGGCGTTGGTTTGGAATCGAAATCAGCCGGACGCGGTGTGCCTGCCCAATCTTCAAACGACTGAAAACCGTTGTTCGATGGAATATTTTGCAGCACGACGGCGGGAATTTTTCTGCCGAGATTTTCTTCGAGCGCGTGAAAAGTTTTGATAAAATCTTCGCCGATAAACGCCATTTTCGCTTCGGAATTATTGATAAAATTCGTCAGC
>JAJAYR010000124.1 GCA_026786155.1 Pyrinomonadaceae bacterium | reverse complement strand
GTTCTGACACCGATTTCGACGCTCTTTGACGACGCATATAAAATTGCGGTCAAATACAAACGCTCCTTTTACGACTCGCTTTATCTTGCTCTGAGTGTCGGGGAAAACTGCGCGTTCGTAACCGCCGACGAAAAATTTTACAATGCCGTCAGGCAGGATTTTCCAAAAATGATTTTGTTGGCAAATTGGCAGTAAATGAAATACAAACTTTTAAATTTCGCGCGTCAAATCGGCTTGCTGCTGCTCGTCGTCTGGACAGTCGTCTCTTTGGTTACGCTGCTCATCGAACTCGTTCCCGGCTCGCCCGCGACGGCGATGCTCGGCGACCAGGCAACGACCGAACAAATCGAAAATTTCAACCGCAAGCACGGACTCGATAAACCGGCGTTTTTCTTTTCGACGGGCGGCGAAGAAGGTTTCAAATGGAACGGCGCGGACAATCGTTATCTCGATTACTGGACGGGACTCGTTCAAGGCGATTTGGGAACTTCGTTTCGCACGAATCGTCCCGTTTTAGATATGATTCTGGAGCGTTACCCGTCAACGATTATGCTCGCGCTGGCTTCGATGCTGGTCGCCGTCAGCATCGCCATTCCGCTCGGCGTGCTGGCGGGAACGAACAAAGGAAAAATCATAGATAATTTTTCGTCGTTCGTCGCGCTTTTAGGAATCAGTCTGCCGACGTTCGTCATCGGACCTTTTTTAGTTTATTTATTCGCCGTCAAACTCCAATGGTTTTCGCCGACGGGCAGCGCAAACCCGGAAGATATAATTTTGCCCGCCGTAACTTTGGGCGCGGCACTTTCGGCGATTTTAACCCGAATGGTGCGCTCGTCGGTCATCGAAGAACTCGGCGAAGATTACGTCCGCACGGCGCGGGCGAAAGGTTTGAGCGAACGCAAAGTCGTTTATAAGCACGTTCTGAAAAACGGTTTGATTCCGGTCGTCACGATTTTAGGTTTGCAGCTCGGCGTTTTATTGGCGGGCGCGATTATCACCGAAAAGATTTTCAACTGGCAGGGTTTGGGACTTTTATTATTGGACGACGGCATCAGCAAACGCGATTACCGGCTCGTGCAAGGCTGTGTTCTGGTCATTTCTGTAACTTATATCGCGGCAAATTCTTTGACCGATTTGGTTTATCGTTGGTTAGACCCGCGCATTCGATTATCGTAAGATTTATTTTATGAAGGACAAATACGTTACCAAACTCGACAACGGCGCGTATCGCGTCGCCGACACGCGCGTTTCGCTCGATTCGGTGATCTATGCTTTTTGGGACGGTGAAACGCCCGAAACGATTGCCCGTCATTTTCCGGCTTTGACACTCGAACAGATTTACGGCGCGATTGCTTTTTATTTAGCCAATCGTGCGGAAATTGACCGTTATATGCAGGAAGGCGACATCGAATTTGAAAAATTAAGCCGGGAATGGCGAAAAAAGAATTTTTCGCTTTATGAAAAACTTGAACGAGCGCGGCAAGAGTTGGAAATTTCGGTCAAATGAAAATACGATTTCAAGCCGATGCCGATTTGAGTGAAAATATCGTTTGGGCGGTCAGACGCGCAGAGCCGTTAATTGATTTTCAGAAGGCGAATGAAGCTAATCTTCACGGTTTGGGCGATGACATCGTTCTGGCTTTGGCGGCAAGCGAAAACAGAATTTTGATTTCACACGACCGCCGCACGATGCCTTTTCATTTCGGCGAGTTTATTCAGCAGCAAAATAGTCCCGGAGTATTTATCGTTCGTAAAAGATTCGAGATGCCCAAAGTTGTCGAAGCAATTGTTTTAGTTTGGTCAGCCTCCGAAGCAGAAGAATGGATTAATAATATCTCCGTGCTGCCTTTTCCATCTACGACCGAATGAATCGTTTAACCTATATCGGCATTGCCATCGCGGTTACATTTATCGTGATTGCGATTTTCGCGCCGCTCATCGCCACGCACGACGTAACGGCGCAAAATTTGGCGATGCGTTACGCCGCGCCTTCGGCGGCGCATTGGTTCGGGACGGACGCGCTCGGACGCGATGTTTTTTCGCGCGTTGTTTACGGGGCGCGGATTTCCCTGCAAGTCGGCATTATCGTCGTCGCCGTTTCCGCGTTTATCGGCATAATTATCGGCGCGATTTCAGGATTTTACGGCGGATTCGTTGACAAATTTTTGTCGGGCTACGTTTTTAATGTTTTTCTCGCGTTTCCCGGTTTGCTTCTGGCAATCGCGCTGGCGGCGTTTGTGGACGAACAAAAAATGCTCGAATTTTTTGTCGGAGCAAACGCGGCGAGCGTCATTATCAACGGTTTTGGTCTGGGTTTGAGCAAAATTATTCTGGCGTTGTGTATTATCGGCTGGGTCGGTTACGCGCGTTTGATGCGCGGGCAGGTTTTGAAAGTCCGCGAATATGATTTTGTGCAAGCCGCCCGCGCACTCGGCGCGAGCAACCGGCGGATTTTGTTCACGCATATTCTGCCGAACGCGATTCAGCCGCTGATTGTCCAAGCGTCTTTGGGAATGGCGGGCGCGGTTTTGTCCGAAGCGTCGCTGTCGTTTTTGGGTTTGGGAATTCCGCCGCCCGCGCCTTCGTGGGGAACGATGTTGGAAGAATCACGCGGTCTCGATACGCTTTTTAACGCGCCGCACGCCTTCTTTTTTCCCGCGTTATTTATCGCGCTGACGGTTCTTTCGTTTAATTTTATCGGCGACGGACTGCGCGAATATCTCGACCCGAAACAACGCCGAAGATAAATTTTTAAGATGCCCGCCGTTACCATCGAAAATCTTTCCAAAACTTATCCCGCATCATTTCCGCGTTTAAAACGATTTTTTCGTTTTTCGGTCAAACCGCCGGTCGAAGCGTTGAAAAACGTCTCGTTTGAAATCAGCGACGGTGAGATTTTCGGACTCATCGGACGCAACGGCGCGGGCAAAACGACTTTGACGAAAATTATCGCCACCTTAGTTCAGCCGACGAGCGGCAAAGTTTCGGTCAAAAATTTCGATTCGGTCAAAGATGAAGTTAAAGTGCGTTCGCTGATTGGTCTGGCGACCGCCGAAGAGAGAAGTTTTTACTGGCGTTTGACGACCGAGCAAAATCTCCTTTTTTTCGCCCGACTTTACGGTTTGAAAGATGCGGAAGCGAGAAAAAGAATCGCCGAACTGTGCGAACAATTGGATTTAAACGAACTGACTAAACGCCGCTTTTCCGAACTTTCGACCGGCAACAAACAGCGGCTGGCGATTGCGCGGGCGATTTTGCCGAAACCGCCGATTTTGCTGCTGGACGAGCCGACGCGCTCGCTCGACCCGCTCGCCGCGCAAGCGATGCGCGATTTGATTTTGTCGCTCAAAGGCGTTTCCGTTTTGCTGACTTCACACAATCTCGCGGAAGTCGAAGAACTTTGCGGGCGCGTGGCGATTATCGCCAACGGCGAAATCCGCGCCGTGAACACGCCTGAAAAATTGCGCCGTCAAACGAAACAAACCCAAAAGGTAAAAATTACTTTGAGCGGAATTGCGGAGAATTTTTTGCGCGAGAGTTTTCCGGCGAAACTGCAAAATTTTACCGCTGAAAATCACGCCGAAACAGTTTCGATAAATTTCGACCGCGAAGCCGACGACGATTGTTTGGGCGAGACGATTTCTTTTTTAACGGCGAACGGCGCGAAAATTCTGGACGTTGAAACCGAAAAGCCGACGCTGCTCGATGTTTTGGAAAGCTACGAATAAATAAGAAGCGGGATAACTATACTTTGAAGATAAATTGCTTCGGAATAGATAAAAGATGAAAGATGATAGCTGACAGATTTTTCGTGTTTGTTATCATTTATCTGTATTGACAAATTAAGTTAACGCGTTTAGAGTCCAAACTTTAGTTTGCCAACCGCCAGCCAAGCGCGGCGGTCGAACACGCTGAAGCGTGGACTCTAAACCCTTGAAAATTTACCGCATTTTAAGCCTGAACCGCCATCGGCGCGTAAGTTTCGGTTAAAATTTCGTCAAACTGTTCCGCTTCAGTCGAACCGCTCAAAGCCGTCACGGAAGATTTTCCGCTGGCGATAACCTGCGTTACCGCGTCGAAATAACCAGTGCCGACGAACGATTGATGTTTCGTTGCGCGGTAGCCGTCAATTTCCAGCGCGAATTCGCGTTCCTGCAAATCGGCGTAAGCGGTCATTCCGACATCGCGGTAATCTCTCGCCAATTCAAACATCGCCATATTGAGCGCGTGAAAACCGGCGAGCGTTATAAATTGAAATTTATAACCCATCTGTCCAAGTTCGTCCTGAAACTTCGCAATCGTCTCGTCGTCGAGTTTTTTCTTCCAATTGAACGACGGCGAACAATTATAC
>JAJAYR010000123.1 GCA_026786155.1 Pyrinomonadaceae bacterium | reverse complement strand
TGTTTTACCGCAAACGCCGCAACCGTCGTCAACGCCGGAGGTAATCGTATAAGTTCCCGGTTGTGCGCCGGTCAAATCCCACGAAACATTCGCGCCTGACCCAACGATGCGTCCGCCCGTAACAGTGTAGTTATAAGTCAACACATCGCCTTCCGGGTCAACCGCCGTCGTTGCTACGTTAACCGCTTGGTCGTCGCTGCAAGCCTGACCGGCTCTCGGACGAGTTCCCGGCGCACACGGCGGGCTAACCGAAGTTTCGCCTAAAGCTACGTTAGTGACATTAGGCGGTAAATTAATAACTTCGCCTTTACGAGCATTACGTCGTCCGGCGGAAATTTGGAACATAAATCCGTGCGGGTCGGTCGAAGTCACAAATCCGGCTGGAATGCCGGTGGATGTTGACGTAATCGAGCCACCCGGAAAATTGGTAACATTTCTAAAAGTCTCGTCGTCAAAACTATCCCTGTCCTGCGAATTAAAGTGATAACGATAAGCACCGCCTAAACTAAGCCAGCGAGTCGGATAAACACGCGCCCCGGCAAGCCCTTCTATCGGACTATTTTCAAAAGCGTTCGGGGTGCGTCCGCCGACATACTGCGTCGAACGAAACTCTAAAATCGGCTGGAAGAATTTATTAACCGGAAAGTCCACGCCGATGCCCGCCAGAACTTCGTCGGGGCGGTCTAAAATCGTGAAATTACCGCTCGCATAGTCAGCCTTAACACTGCTGTTATAAATATATCCGAGATTTCCCGATACATTGACCCATTTGGCAAGTCTGGCATCTCCGAATAAAACTAGACCGAAGTCGCCGCGATTGCCGCCCGGACTCGCGCCGCGCTGCAATTGGTTAAATCCGCTGGAACTGTCCGCTTTGTCAGCATAAAAACGGTAGAACGGAATTAAACCGATGCCATACGGATTGTTCGGTCCGGTGAATCTGATTTTGCCGCCGACCGTGAAAGTGCTGAATGCCGATTCAGCATATTGACGATTGATAAACGGCGCGTCCGGCAAGTAGGTTGGAGCCCTTGTAAAAGAAGTCGCATTGACCTGCGTCGTTCCGCCGACCGTAATGGTGCTGGTTTGCAAAACAATGCCCGGCAAAATGCTTCCGAAAACCGAGCCGACACCGGGGAAATTAGCCGCCGTGCTGCCGTTGCCGCCGTTCGGCGTTCCGATAAACGGAAATTGAACGAAGGCGCGGGTATTTTGGAAAACCGGCTGACCGAGTTGCGCTCCGGTTCCGAAAACGATGGCAGGCAGCACTACATTTGAATTGCCGACTCTGAGCCTCGTATTAGGAAGGTAAAAACCTGAAAGATTGCGCGGCGAATTAACTTTAACGGCGCGATACGCATCCGTGTTGAAGAACAACTCGATATAGTCGTTCAAACCAACCTGGAAACTGACCGGCACTTCGCTGATGTCAACATTGCCGGGATCGCGGTCGTAGTTGCTAAATGCCGCACTAAAAGTGAACTCACCTGCTCGCAGGGTTTGTCCGTCATAAATTGTAAAGAGACCGGTCGGTCCGCCCGGAGGTCCACCCGTGCCGACAGTTGGCGCGGTGTTCCGGTCATCCTTCTCTGGTCTTAAAGTTTGAGCTGACATTGTAAATACTAATGTCAGCATTGCAAGCGCAATAATAAACGCGTTCTTAGCGAGTTTCATCACATTCCTCCGCCGAAAATAATTTTAAATTTGAATTTCAATAGCAGCTTTATAAAAAAAAATAAATAAAACAATCTTTTATTAAGCTACCCAATTATTACATACACACAAGAACTTTCAAACTTTAACATTAGAAAGTTTTCCGTGAACTAATAGAATTTAAGCCGCCAAGTTGTAAATTTTAATATAAAACAGAACTTAAAAAACATTAAAAGTTCAATTACAACTTCGTCAAACCTTACTTTATATTTATCGGAAAATCAAGTGTTTTTAATAAATCAAGTAATTTCTACGCATAAATGCCGCGCATTTTCGTATCATACGCCACGCGGTCAATCGCCAGCATATAAGCGGCGGTGCGCGAATCAACCTGGTGCAGTTCCGCTAAATCGCTCAATTCCTTAAAGCTCGCCACCATTTTTTCTTCCAATCTTTGATTGACTTCATCTTCGCGCCAGAAGTAGCCCATCCGGTCTTGAACCCATTCAAAATAAGAAACGGTAACGCCGCCCGCGTTGGCTAAAATATCGGGGATAACGAAGATTCCGTTGTCGTGCAAAATCTTGTCAGCCTTCGGAGTCGTCGGACCGTTCGCGCCTTCCGCCAGGATTTTACATTTGATGCGACCGGCGTTTTCCGACGTAATTTGATTTTCCGTCGCGCACGGAGCTAATACGTCGCATTCGATTTCCAGCAGTTCGCTGTTGGAAACGTAATCGGCTTCCGCGTAACCTTCCAATGTTTTATTCGCTTGCAAATAAGCCAACACTTCGGGAATGTGCAAGCCTTTCGCGTTGTGAACGCCGCCGCTGACATCCGAAATAGCGGTTACTTTATAGCCTTTTTCATACATCAACTGGGCGCCGATGCCGCCGACGTTTCCCGAACCCTGCACGACGACCGAAGTTTGTTCGGGCAGCAGGTTAAATTTTTTGATGGCTTCGCTGACGCAGAATAAAACGCCGCGTCCGGTCGCTTCGCGTCGTCCGAGCGAGCCGCCGAGCGCGACCGGCTTGCCGGTCACGACCGCGTTCACGGTGTAGCCTTTGTGCATCGAATAGGTGTCCATAATCCACGCCATCGTCTGCTCGTTCGTATTCATATCCGGCGCGGGAACGTCGCGGTCGGGACCGATAAAGTCGAACAATTCAGCCGTGTAGCGACGAGTTAGCCGTTCGAGTTCGTTTTGCGACATTTGAATCGGATTGCAGATAATTCCGCCCTTCGCGCCGCCGAACGGGATGTTGACGACCGCGCATTTCCAAGTCATCCACGCCGAAAGAGCCTTGACTTCGTCTAACGTAACGTCGGGCGCGTAGCGAATTCCGCCTTTCGCCGGACCGCGGGCGAAGTTGTGCTGAACGCGAAAGCCTTCAAAAACTTCGATATGCCCGGAATCCATCCGCACCGGAATATAAACTTTCAGTTCCCGGCTCGGAACGCGCATTACCGCGTATAAATCGGGGTCTAAGCCAAGAAGTTGCGCGGCGCGGTCGAAGCGTTCGCTCATCGCCTCAAACGGATTTTTTTCGTCGCTCGCCTTAAAACGCCGCATTTCATCAGCCATCGGATTTGCCATTTTTATAATTTCTCCAATTTTCTCAGAATTTTCTGTCTTGCTTCTTACATTTGAAATCGTAATGACTACGGAAAAATTCTCCAGATTTTTCCGTAGTCATTACGATTGACTTTCTAAAACTTCATTCATCGCGCCGCTTCGGTAGCCGTGCAAGTCGAGCGTTACATATTTAAAGCCCAACGCGCGAAATTTCGCGGCGATTTTTTCGGTAATTTCTAAATTCAAAGCCAGTTCCATTTCAACCGGCGCGATTTCCAATCTGACCAAATCTTCGTGAACGCGCACGCGGAATTCCCGAAAGCCCAAACCGCGAATAATCTCTTCGCCGCGCTCGACTTTGGAAAGCCTTTCGATTGTAACCGGAACGCCGTAAGCGATGCGCGACGAAAGGCACGGACTCGACGGTTGATTCCAAGTCGGTAAATCGTGTTTTTTACTCAGTTCGCGGATTTCGGCTTTGCTCAAACCGACTTCGATCAAAGGACTTCGCACGCTTTTTTCCGTCGCCGCCAATCTTCCCGGACGATAATCGCCGACATCATCGGTATTTGCGCCGTCTAAAACGAATTCTATTTTGTTGTGCGCGGCAATTGATTCGAGTTTGCCGTAAAGTTCGGTTTTGCAGTAATAACAACGATTGTTCGGATTGGCTTGATAAAGCGGGTCGGCGAGTTCGTCGGTTTCGATTGTTTGATAATTCAGCTTAAAATCTACTGAGATTTGCGCGGCTTCGATTTGTTGTTTGCCGGAAACACTCGCTGAAATTCCGGTCAGGCAGACGGCGTTTGCGCCGAGTTCCTGCGTCGCAATCAAAGCCAGATACGCGC
>JAJAYR010000122.1 GCA_026786155.1 Pyrinomonadaceae bacterium | reverse complement strand
GTGTCTCTGTGGTAAAATTGGTTTTTCGCGTAAGGTGAGTTATTAACTCACCTTACGCAGTGAACCGTTTTTAGCCCGCGACGCGACCGCTCAGGGTTCTGACTGGTTTCGCAATCTATTTTCTATTTGGTATAGTCGCTCCGCGACAATCAAAATCGCGTCAGGTGAATTAAGAAAAAAGCCGTTGAAGATAAATTCTTCAACGGCTTTTTTCACTTTCCGAATTTTATAAATTATTTTCCCGAAACAAGCTGCAAACGCGCCTGAGCTTTTTCGAGCCGTTCGCGCCGCGTTTCAAATTCTTCTTCCGTGCCTTTCCACGCGCCGAGTTCCTTTTCGAGCGTTTCGCGTTCGGTTCGCGCCGCTTCCGCATCAATTTCGTCCGCCGTTTCCGCGATGTCGGCGAGAATCGAGACGTTGTTTTGACTGACTTCGATAAAGCCGCCCGCGACGACCATTCGTTCGGACGAACCGCCGCGCGTATAAGCCAAAACGCCCGCTTTGAGCGTCGAAATAAGCGGCGCGTGATTCGACAAAATCCCGACTTCACCCGATTCGGTCGGAACGGTTACCGAATCAACCGTGTCGCTAAAAACCTTTTTTTCAGGCGTTACAATTTCTAAATTCAACATTCTTGTTCGTCCTTAGTCCTTGGTCCTTAGTCCTTTGTTAATCTCCGGCAAATTTGCGCCTTTCGCTCAAACAGCTAAGGACTAAGGACTAAGGACTCTTATGCAGCAACAGCCATTTTCTGCGCCTTCTCACGCGCCTGTTCGATGGTGCCGACCATATAAAAAGCCTGTTCGGGCATATCGTCGCATTTGCCTTCGAGAATTTCTTTGAAGCCTTTGATGGTGTCGGCGACTTTGACGTATTCGCCTTTCAAGCCCGTGAACTGCTCGCCGACGAAAAACGGCTGCGAGAAGAAGCGTTGAATTTTTCGCGCCCGAGCGACCGTCAATTTATCTTCTTCGCTCAATTCGTCGAGACCGAGAATGGCGATAATATCCTGCAAATCCTTATAACGCTGCAAAATTCGTTTGACTGACTGCGCCGTATCGTAATGCTCGTCGCCGACAATATCGGGCGTTAAAATCGTCGAGTTCGAGCCAAGCGGGTCAACCGCCGGATAAATTCCGAGTTCGACAATCTGCCGTGAAAGAGCGGTTACCGCGTCCAAATGCGCGAACGTCGTCGCGGGCGCGGGGTCGGTGTAATCGTCCGCCGGAACATAAACCGCTTGAATCGAAGTTATCGCGCCGGTTTTCGTGGACGTGATGCGCTCCTGCATTTCGCCCATTTCCGAAGCGAGCGTCGGCTGATAACCGACCGCCGACGGCATTCGCCCCAAAAGCGCGGACACTTCCGAACCGGCTTGCGTAAATCTAAAAATGTTGTCAACGAAGAACAGCACGTCGTTGCCCTGGTCGCGGAAATACTCGGCGACCGTCAAGCCCGACAATGCGACGCGCAGACGCGCTCCCGGCGGCTCGGTCATCTGCCCGTAAATCAGTGCCACTTTAGAATTTTTCAATTCCTCTTTGTCAACTTTCGACATATCGAATTCGCCGGTTTCTTCCATATGGTCGGTGAATTTTTTGCCGTAAGTGATAACGCCCGACTCGACGAATTCCCGCAGTAAATCGTTACCTTCGCGCGTTCGTTCGCCGACTCCGGCGAAAACGGAAAAGCCGCTGTGTTCGGTGGCGATGTTGGTAATCAATTCCTGAATCAAAACCGTTTTGCCAACGCCCGCGCCGCCGAACAGTCCGATTTTTCCGCCGCGTTTGAACGGCTGAATCAAGTCAATAACTTTAATTCCCGTTTCAAACATTTCGAGTTCCGTCGCCTGCTCGTCAAATGACGGCGCGTGGCGATGAATCGAAGCTCTCGATTCGGAATCAACCGTGCCGAGTTCGTCCACCGAATCGCCGATGACGTTCATCACTCTGCCGAGAGTCGCCACGCCGACCGGAACGGTAATCGGTCCGCCGGTGTCAATCACCTTCATTCCGCGCACCATTCCGTCGGTCGGCAGCATCGAAACCGCCCGAACGCGACCTTCGCCCAAATGCTGCTGGACTTCCGCGATAACATCAACCGGCGTTTCGACGTCGAAGCCTTCCGAGACGATGCGTAACGATTGATAAATCGGCGGTAAATGTTCATTTGAAAATTCTACGTCAACGACCGGACCGATAATCTGGACGATTTTTCCGAACTGTTGACCGTTGCCATTAGTAGCCATTTTTTATATTGCTCCTCAAATAAATAGATCACAAAAAAGGTATGATAACAAAGAAGAAAGGTTAGCATAAACTTTTGATAAATGGCAAAAAGCGCGAGCTGCGAAAAGTTTTTTTTCACGGCTCGCGCTTTTTATTTAAAGCGGCTGTCTGCCCGTTATTGGATAAAAGCGGCAGTCACCGGTTTGTCCTCGGACGCGCCGAAAGCCACGCCGGTAAAACCGTTCTGCGACTGTTGAATATACCAAACTCCGCCCGACGGTCGGAAAACCGCGATGTCGGTTTTGCCGTCGCCGTCGAAATCGCCGGGCGCGGGCGTGTCGGTCGGCAAACCGAATGCCGCTCCGGTAAATCCGAGTTGCGAGCGCAGCAGATACCACGTTCCGTTTGACGGTCGGAAGACTGCTTGATCCGCTTTGCCGTCGCCGTCGTAATCGCCGACCGCCCGTTTATCTTCCGCCGCGCCGAACGACACGCCGGTAAATCCGAGTTGCGAACGGAGCAGATAACAAGTTCCG
>JAJAYR010000121.1 GCA_026786155.1 Pyrinomonadaceae bacterium | reverse complement strand
CGACTGGAGCGCAAGCGTCCCTGCTTGCGCTCCAGTCTTTTAGTTTCATCCGCTGATTATTCGTCTTCGTCGTGCGCTCTGACTCGACCGGCGGCGACGGCTTCGTCAATCACTTTCTGCGACAAATTTTGCGGCAGCGGGTCATAATGGGAAAACTGCATATGGTAACTGCCCCGCGCCTGCGTGACGGAATTGAGTTTCGATTGATAATCGAGCATTTCCGAGAGCGGAACCTGCGCTTTGATAATTTGCTGTTTGCCGCGCATATCCATTCCCGAAACGCGCCCGCGTCGTGAATTCAAGTCGCCCATAATATCGCCGGAAACTTCCAGCGGCGTAAAAACTTCGACATCCATAATCGGTTCGAGCAGCGTCGGACGCGCTTTTTCCATCGCCGCGCGAAACGCTTTTCTGCCCGCCGCACGGAACGAATGTTCGTCCGAATCAACCGTGTGATAACTGCCGTCAATCAGCGTTACTTTGAAATCCGTCAGCGGATAACCGGCAATCGCGCCGGTCGCCGCCGCTTCGACGATTCCGCGTTCAATCGCCGGACGAAAATTGTGCGGAACTGCGCCGCCGAAAATTTTATCAACCCATTCAAAACCGCTGCCGCGCCCTAACGGTTCAAAAACGCATTTGCAGTCGCCGAACTGCCCGCGCCCGCCGGATTGTTTTTTGTGCCGTCCCTGAACTTCGACTTGCTGCGTAATCGTTTCTTTATACGGAACTTTCGGCGGATGCAGCGCGACTTCGACGTGATAGCGATTTTTCAATTTTGCAACGACCGTTTCGATATGCAGTTGTCCCGAACCGCTCAAAATAAATTCCTTCGTCTGCGCGTCTCGGTCGAAGTGAAGGCTTGGGTCTTCTTCAAGAATTTTATGCAGCGCGGTCGAAATTTTGTCTTCGTCGGCGCGTGATTTCGGTTCGATGGCGAAGGAAATGGCGGCTTCCGGGTATTCGACCGCCGGATAAACGATGGTGTTCGTTCGGTCGCAGAGCGTGTCGCCCGTCTGCGTATCCTTTAATTTGACGACCGCGATGATGTCGCCGGTTTGGGCTTCGCTGACCTTTTCCAGATTTTTGCCTTGCAGAATATGCAGTGCGCCGAGCCGTTCGACGAATTCGCGGCTGGAATTGAGAACGGCGGCATCGGCGGAAATTTTGCCCGAAACGATTTTCATTACGTTGATGCGCCCCGCGAACGGATCGGCAATCGTGCGGAAAACGTAAGCCGAAAAAGGTTCGTCGTTGCTGTAACGGCGCGAAGGTCGGTCTAACAAACTGCCGACGACGACGTTTCCGAATTCGGCTTCGTGCGCCGCCGGATTCGGCGCGAATTCGATGATGTGGTCGAGCAGAATTGATAAGCCGACTAAAGTTTCGGACGATACCGCATAAACCGGACAAAGTTTGCTGTTCGCAATCGCCTTCGCCAGATTCGGATAAATATCTTCTTCGTCCAAAGTCCCGTTTTCAAAATACTTTTCCATCAGCGCGTCGTCCGATTCGGCGACGATTTCAATCAACCGCTCGCGCGTCGTATCGAAAACATCGCGTCCGGTTTCGGGAATCGGGATTTCCTTGGCTTTGCCGTCTTTATCAAACTCGTAAGCCTTTTGATGAACGACATCAACCACGCCTTTGAAGTTCGCTTCCTCGCCGATGGGCAAGGTGAACGGCACGATTGACCGCGCGAAACTGTTCGCCGCCGTGTCGAGCGCGTGTCCGAAATCGGCGCGTTCCTTGTCTAATTTATTGATAATCATAAAGCGCGGCAGCAGAAATTCGTTGGCGTATTGCCACGTTTTTTCCGTCTGCACCTCGATGCCGTTCACGCCGTCCACGACGACCAGAGCGCAGTCGGCGACGCGCAACGCGGGTCGCGCGTGCGAGACGAACGCGGCGTAACCGGGCGTGTCAATCAGGTTCATTTTCACGTCCTGATATTCGAGATTGGCGAAATTGTTGTTGAGGGAAACTTTTCTTTCAATCGAATCTTCGTCGTGGTCGGTAACGGTCGTCCCGTCGCTGACTTTTCCCCAGCGCGAAGTCGCGCCCGCGATATGCAAAAGGGACGCAACGAGTTGGGTTTTACCCGCGTCGCCGTGTCCGATGACCGCCAGATTGCGGATGTTTTCCGTGGTAAATGCTTTCATCTTCGGCAAAATCTCCTTTGAATTAGATTCCAAATTTCAGATTCAAGATTCAAGATTAAGCCGTTCCAGATTCGGTTTTGGAATGTTCAATCTGGAATTTGGAATTTTGTCGGTTGGTAAGAATTTAATTTATACGACCCGCCGAAAGATAGCAAGAATAATGTTAATTTATTGCAAACACGACGCAATAATCATTTACAAAAAAAGCAATCGGATTTATAATTAGCTCACTTTAATCTTTCGGTATTTAACCTTCATTCCGGTTGAACGCAAAATCTTCAATCGCCGATTTATGTTTTTAGGAGTATAACAATGAAACAATCCCAGGTTTTTATTAAACGGACAATACTTTTTTCGTTCGCGTTTTTACTTTTAACCGTTTCGTTTTTGACGGTTCGCGCGGCGGGAGAAATTGACCCGACCTTTAACGGTGGGGCTTTTGCTCAACCGACCAGAGAGGCGGCGGTCGTCGCGCGGCAACCGGACGGGAAAATTCTCATCGGCGGAAATTTTGTCGTCGTCAACGGTTTTTTGAAACTAGGTATCGTGCGTTTGAACGCCGACGACACACTCGACACAACTTTTAACGCGCCGCCACTCGGCGGCACCATTCTCGCCTTCGGATTTCAAACGAACGGAAAAATCATTGTCGGCGGGGAATTTATCAGCTCAAGTGTGTTGAATATAATTCGCTTAAATGCCGACGGTTCGCGGGACACGACATTTACGCCGCCGATTAACGTCTCCCCCAATCGCGTTAATGACCTCGTGGTGAGAGCCGACGATAAAATTCTGGTTGGTGGAGGATTTCAATATTTCCCGGTCGGCGGCGGCAGCAGAAGAGTGCATTTTGCGCGGCTGAATGCGAACGGCACTAATGACGATACGTTCATTCCGGCAATGACGACGGTGCCGGTGCAGGATATTGAGGTGCAGCCGGACGGAAAGATTGTCGGCGTAGCGACGGGCGGCGGCGACACCGTATTTCTCCGACGCTTTAACGCGGACGGCAGCGATGACGCGGCGTTTACCGCCGCGATAACCACACCCGGCGGTAACGGACAATCTCTTTTTACCGTCAAAGTGCAGGCAAACGGCAAGATTTTAATCGGCGGCAGTTTTACATTCGTCAACAATACGGCGAAGGTCAACCTCGCTCGACTCAACGCCGACGGAAGTCTCGACGAAACTTTTAACACCACTTCCAACGGAGCCATTTATGACATCGAAATCGGCATTGACGGGAAAATTCTGGTCGCCGGTTCTTTCCAACAATTTAACGGGTCGCCGCGACGGGCGATTGTTCGCCTTGAAGATAACGGAACGCTGGACGGCGGGTTTAATTTTACCGAAACCGACCGCGTGTTTCGGGCGACTGATATTTTGCCTTTACCCGACGGAAACATCATTGCCCTGCTCGTCAAATCCAACGCCCTTTATACCGGCGCGGGCGTAGTTCGTTTAACTTCAAACGGGACGGTTGACACATCATTTTCAATTTTGCTCGGCTCGGCACCGGCGGGCGACGCGACCGGCTCGGTGTCGGAAATCGTTCAGCAGACTGACGGGAAAATTCTGGTCGCCGGTAGTTTCGGCGCAATCGGTAATTTTGACCGGGCGAGATTCGCCCGCTTTAACGCCGACGGCACCGCCGATACGACTTTCAATCCGGTAATTACGCCCGATTTTACAGCTATTCGCGCCGTCGCCGTGCAGCCGGACGGCAAGATTCTCGTCGGCGGAAACATTTTCGGCGTGGTGCTGCGGCTCAACCCGGACGGCTCGCGCGATACGACTTTTAATGTTACCGTCTCAACCGCCAATATTCCCTACGACATCGCCGTCCAGCCGGATGGGAAAATTATCGCCGTCGGTTTGACTGCGGGCGGCAGCGGCGAGGGTTTTGTTTACAGATTCAATCAGAACGGCTCGCTTGATTCCGCGTTCCAGACGGTTTCGCCGAATTTTTCCCCTTATCGAGTTGTCGTTCAGCCGGACGGAAAGATATTCATCGGCGGAGATTTTACGCTGATAAACGGCACGCCGCGCGGGAGAATCGCCCGCCTGAACGCCGACGGAACTTTGGATACGACTTTCAACCCGCTCGGCGGCGCAAACAGCACGGTCAGCGATTTCGCCGTGCAGACGGACGGCAAAGTCGTCATCGGCGGCAATTTCAATTTCGTGAACGGCACGAGCCGCTCTTACATCGCGCGGCTAAACGCCAACGGTTCGTTTGACGCGACATTCGCTCCGGTGCTTAATCAGTTGGTCTATGCGATACGCATTCAGCCGAACGGAAAAATTCTCATCGGCGGAGGGTTTTTTATAGTCAACAATGTTCGGCGAGATAGACTGGCGCGATTAAATCCTGACGGCACACTCGATTCGAGTTTTAACATCGGCGCGGGAGCCGATGGCATCGTCTATTCATTGGCTCTCCAAACGGACGGGAAAATTTTGGTCGGCGGCGATTTTTTGACTTTCAACAGCGTCGGAAAAGTATCTATCGTGCGCCTGTTAAATGATTCGGCAACGCGGACACCGTTCGATTTCGACGGCGACGGACGCGCCGATGTTTCAGTATTTCGCCCGTCAAACGCCACCTGGTATTTGCAGCAATCAACGAGTGGTTTCGCGGGTTCGGCTTTCGGATTAAATACCGATAAATTAGTTCCCGCCGATTACGACGGCGACGGCAAAACCGACCTCGCTGTTTATCGCGGCGGCATTTGGTATATCCAGCGCAGTTCGCTCGGATTTACCGGCGTAACCTTCGGCGACGGCAACGACATTCCCGTTCCCGCCGACTACGACGGCGACGGTCGCGCCGATGTTGCCGTTTTCCGACCTTCAAACGCCACTTGGTATTTACTAAACAGCACGGCTGGTGTTTCGACGATTGCTTTGGGCATCGGAACAGACAAACCCGTTCCCGGCGATTATAACGGCGACGGGCGAGCCGAAATTGCGGTCTTTCGTCCGTCAACCGGCTATTGGTATCTCTCGACCAATCCGGCGACCAATTACGGCGGTGTGCAGTTCGGCGTTTCAACCGACGTATTAGTTCCGGCGGATTACGACGGCGACGGCAAAACCGATATTGCCGTGTTCCGACCTTCAAACGGAACGTGGTATCTGCTCAGAAGTCAGGCGGGATTTGCGGGCGTGGCTTTCGGCTTCGGAACTGATTTGCCCGTTCCGGCGGATTACGACGGCGACGGGAAAGCCGACATCGCGGTTTTCAGAAACGGCACCTGGTATTTGAACCGTTCGAGTTCCGGCTTTACGGGCATCGCGTTCGGTTTCGGCAGCGATCAGCCGATTCCCAATACTTTTGTCAGATAAAACTTGTCATCGGGCAATTTACAAACGGCTTGTTCTTCCGTGAAGCAAGCCGTTTCTTCACATCCGAAGCAAATTGTTTTTAGAGGTAGGTAGTCTGTCATTTAAGTTCTTTAACAATGCGCCGACCGTTCAGAGTCCAAACTTTAGTTTGCGTTTTCGCCGCGCTTCGCTGGCGAAAACAACACGCTGAAGCGTGGACTCTGAACGGTTGAGCAAATATTAAAAAACTTAAATTACAGACTACTAATAAGCAAACAAGTAAAAGTTTGGCGACATTTTTCCGCGTGTTCTGAGTTCACGCAGAGAGCGTGTTTCCGCCCGCGCAGCGCGGCGGTTTGGCAAAGGGCGTTCCGCGTTTGAACTCAGAACTTTTATTAACCTGCTTAATATCCTCACCCGGATTTAATATCGCGGTTTGCGGCTTGCCTTTCAATCAAAGCGGAGTAAAATAATATCGAATTTTCCTAATGAATATATGAAACAATATAAAATCGTTACCGGCATTTTAGCCATAATTTTAGCTTGGACTTTTTTTCTGCATAATCTTCCGGCGGCGACGCAAGACCTTCCGCCGACTGAGGATTTATCTTTGGGCGCGGGCGTTTTCGTGTTTCGCAGCGGTTCAAGTAAAGCCTCACAAAAAAGATTCGTGGCGCGAAACGTCGCTAAAGCCAAACGCACCAAAACGGAGCGCGTAGCGACGACACAGAAAATCCGCCGCCAATATGCAACGCTGGCGAAAGTTACAACCACCCGCACCCGCGTCAAACCCGTCGCGCCCGAAGCCGTCAAAACCGCGCAAATAACCAAAAAAACTCCGAAGGAAGTTTCGATTATTTTGACCGGAGCCGGACAATACGCCTTCAACGAGAAAAAATATGACGAAGCGATTGATTATTATTTGGAGGCGATTAAGAACGATCCGAATAATCAAGACGCGAACAACGGCATCAGCGACGCTTACACCGCGCAGGGCGATGAATATATGGGACGCGATGAAGCCCGTAACGCGCGGAATTTTTACGAGGACGCGGTGAGTTATAACCCCAAAAATTCGTCGGCGTATATCGGTTTGGGCGAAGTTTTCGAGTCGCTCGACGATAGCGACAAAGCCGTCGCCAATTACGAAGCCGCCTTGAAAATAGATAAGGAATTGACGGAAATCTTCGCGCCGCTCGGCGTTCTTTATTTCCAAAAAGGCGATTTCACCAAAGCCGACGACTTTTTGACCAGAGCCTACGCGATTGACAACACCGACGCGGCGACGAATTATTACGTCGGCGTTCTCCGCTTCCGACAAAAGAAATACGACGAAGCGCAGACGGCTTTGCAGCAAACCATCAAAGCGGATGCCAATCAAGCGACGGCGCATTATTATCTCGGCGCAACTTACGACGCGCTCAATCAGGACGCGGCGGCGATTGTCGAATATAAAGAAGCGATTCGACTGAATCCGAATTATGCGGAAGCGCATTTCGGCTTAGGCGCGATTTATTACGGTCAGAAAAATTACGACGAATCGCTTGCCGCTTACCAAAAAGTCGTCAAACTGCAAAACACCAACGGCGAAGCCCACGCCAATCTCGGCGACGTTTATCGTGAATTGAAAAAATACGGCGAAGCTGAAGGTGAATATCGTTTGGCGACCGCGTTTATCAAGAACGATGCCGAACTTTACAGCAAATACGGCTACGTTCTCGGCAAACAGTTCAAATGGAACAACGCCATTACGGAGTTAAATAACGCGATTGCGCTGAGTTCCGACGCGCTCGATTATACGAATCTCGGCTGGGCATACTACAACGCGGCGCGATATGATTTGAAAGCGAAACTCGATGCCGTCGGCATCGCCAAACTTCAACTGGCGAAAACCGCTTTGCAAAAATCCGTTTCGCTGAACGACGCTTTCGCGCCTGCTTATTTGAATTTAGGTTTGACGCTCAACGATTTGAAGGAATATCAAGAGGCAAGCGTCGTCTTGAAACGCGCGACCGAACTGCGAAAGAATTGGATTTTCGCCATCAACGAACTCGGCATTGCATATCGTCAGTTGAAGGACTATAACAACGCCGTGCAGCAGTTCCAAAAAGCCGTCGAGTTAGACGATAGATTCGATGTCGGTTATTACAATTTAGGCGAAGCCGAATTCCGGCGCGGCAACATCAAAGAAGCCAAAAAAGCGCAGGAAAAACTCAAACCGCTGAATCGCAATCTGGCGAATACGCTGGAAATTATGATTCTGGGCGCGACGATGAAGCAATAAAAGAGAAGAGGAGATGAGGAGATGAGGAGATGAGGAGACTATTAATTGTTTGCCATCTCGAATTTGAAATATCAAAATACCGGATTGCTAACAAAAAACTCCTCTTCTCCTTTTCTCCCCTTTTCCCCTTCTCCTCGTCTCCTCTTCTCCTTCGTCTCGTCGTGTTTTCCCGGAAAAAACTGCCGTGTAATTAACTGAAGCTTGAGCGCAATTAAGTTTTTTGAAATCATCACTTAACCATTCGGAATAGATGGTAGGTGAGAGATGATAACTGATAGATGCGGATTTTTCTTATCTCTTATCTTTCATCTCTCATCTATTATCTATTCCGAATGGTTTTTGAATTGCGCTCAGGCTTCAATTAACTGATGTTACGCAATAGAGTGAATTTCCGCTTCTGTCGCTGAAAGTGACTGACATTATAGCCTAGCGAGAATCGCTAGGTATTTACGGCAAACGCGCCGCTCGCTGAAGG
>JAJAYR010000120.1 GCA_026786155.1 Pyrinomonadaceae bacterium | reverse complement strand
GACGAAAACGGCGCAACCAAGCATTGGATGGTCAGCAAAGTTCCGATGCGCGACAAGGAAAGCGGCGAAATCACGCACGTTATCACGGTCGGCGAAGACGTTTCGATGCGCGTCGAAGCGATTCACGCCGCCGGACGCGCCGAAAAACTCGCCGCCGTCGGCAGACTTGCGGCGGGCGTAGTTCACGAAATAAATAATCCGCTGGCGACGATTTCCGCCTGCGCCGAATCGCTGGAAACGCGCGTCGAAGAAGGCGTTTTCGGCACGTCGCCCGACGTTGACGATTTGCAGGAATACCTCGGACTCATCCGCAGCGAAGCCTTTCGATGTAAATCAATCACCAACAACCTGCTCGATTTCAGCCGGATGCGGACGGGCAACCGGTCGCCGCTCGATGTCGGCGCGATAATCAAATCTTCCGCCCGTCTTTTAACCCATCAAAGACGCGGCGACAACATCGAAATCAAAATCGAAATCGAAGAAAATCTGCCGCTCGTCAACGCCGACGAAGGACAACTTCAACAGGCGATTATCGCTCTTTCGACCAATGCGATTGACGCGATGAACCGCGGCGGAACGCTCGCCTTTCGCGCTTTCGCCGAACCGAGCCGCGTCGTCGTCGAAGTTTCAGACACCGGACACGGCATCGCGCCCGAAGACGTTTCCAAAATTTTTGAGCCTTTTTTCACCACTAAAGAAGTCGGCAAAGGCACGGGACTCGGTTTAGCCGTCTGCTACGGCATCATCACCGAACACGGCGGGCGTTTAAGCGTTCGCTCGAACGTCGGTGTCGGGACGACGTTTTCGATTTTTCTTCCTATTAAGTCTTGAAAGTCTGGGAAGTCTGGGAAGTCTGGGAAGTTTGACCCTTAAAATTAAGGAAAATCACAATTTATGGCGACGTTCAAAAAATTTGAGGATATTCAAGCGTGGCAAAAAGCGCGAAGACTGACGAAAAGAATCTACAAAATAACAAAGGAAGGTGATTTCGTCAAAGATTTTGATTTAAAAAGTCAAATCAGACGGTCAGGAGTTTCAATTATGGCAAATATTGCCGAAGGACAAGGCAGACGAACGGATAAAGAGTTCGCTAATTTTCTGAATTTTTCACTCGGTTCGACTGCCGAAACCAAATCGCATATTTATGTAGCTTTGGATTTGAATTACATAAAGCAGGATGATTTCAATGAAATTTACGAAAAACTCGACGAGATTGGAAAAATGACTTTGGCACTATGTAACCATCTGCGGAATCTATGATTTCAAATCACTTATCTTTCCCTCTTAAACTTCCTAGACTTCCTAGACTTCCTAGACTTCCTAGACTAAAAACATTATGGCAAAACTCCTGGTAGTTGATGATGAAAATAATCTGCGGCTCGTCGTGCAAAAGGAAATGACGCGGCAGGGACACGAAGTTGAAACGGCTTCGGACGGCGAAGCGGCTTGGGCGTTTCTCGAAAAGCAGGACTTCGACGTGATTCTGTGCGACATCAATATGCCGCGTCTGGACGGCATCGGGCTTTTGCGGCGAATGCGCGAAAAAAGCGCAAATCCGCCGGAAGTGATTATGCTGACCGGACAGGCGACGGTCGAATCGGCAATCGAAGCGATGAAACTCGGCGCGTATGATTATCTGACCAAACCTTACCGCATTACCGAACTCGCCGCGCTGGTCAAGCAGTCGGCGGAAAAGCAAAAACTCAAAATTGACAACCAGCGGCTTCGCGCCCAACTCGAACGCTCGCATCAGAATATGCCGGAAATCGTCGCCGAATCGCCGCAGATGAAGGAAGTTTTGCGGCTCGTGCAGCGCGTCGCGCCGTCCGACACATCGGTTTTAATCACGGGCGAATCGGGAACGGGTAAGGAACTTATCGCGCAGGCGATTCACCGCCTTTCGCGGCGCAGCGATAAAACTTTTATTGATTTGAACTGCGCGGCTTTGCAGGATTCTTTATTGGAATCAGAACTTTTCGGACACGAAGCCGGAGCGTTTTCCGGCGCGAGGGCGAGAAAACTCGGACTGTTTGAAATCGCCGACGGCGGCACGATTTTTCTCGACGAAGTGATGGAAATGCCCGCGCAGCTGCAATCGAAACTGCTTCGCGCCTTGGAAACGCGCTCGTTTTTCCGCGTCGGCGGCGTGAAAAAAGTCGAAGTTGACGTGCGTCTGATTGCCGCCACCAATCGCAACGCGGTGCAGGCGATTAACGACAATGTTTTTCGTTCGGATTTGCTTTACCGCATCAACAGTTTCGAGATCAACATTCCGCCGCTGCGCCAACGCCGCGAAGACATCGAACCGCTGGCACGGCATATTTTAAATAAAATCGCGGGCGCGAATGCTCCCGAAATCGTCCCATCAGCCATTGACGCGCTGAATTCTTTTTGTTGGACGGGCAATGTGCGCCAGCTTCGCAACTGTCTGGAACGGGCAATTCTGTTATCCGACAACGGCAAAATCACCACTAGAGAACTGCCGCCCGAAGTCGTCTATCGGACGAACGAAACGAGCGTTTCGGTCAGTTACAACGCGCCGAAGGAAAACGGCGCGAACACGAATTCATTCCAAAACGTGACCACGCCGACGGCTCTGCACGAAGTCGAGAAACAGCAGATTCTCCGCGCTCTGGAACAAACCGGCTGGCATCGCGGCAAGACGGCGGAAATTCTGGGAATTTCCTCTTCGACGCTTTACCGTCGTCTGCGCGAATACGATTTGGACGCTCGCTAAAATTTAATTATGAAAAATATAAAATTGCTTTTTTCAATCGTTCTCTCTTTGCTGCTGGCAAATACGGCTTTCGCGCAAAGCACCATCGGCGGGCAAGTAACCGAAATCGTTGACGGCAAAACGGTCGTCATCGAAACTTACGCCAACGGGAAAATCACGGCTGAATTGCAGTATATCGAAGTCCCTGAAGCCGAACAGCCGTTTCATCAAATCGCCAGAGAACATCTGGGCGTTCTCGTTTTGAATCAAAAAGTCGAACTCAAGGCGCGAGGTTTTACGCCGACCAGAACCGTCGGACAGCTTTTCGTCAAAGGCGTTGATGTCGGGCAGCAGATGATCCGCGACGGCGCGGCGTGGTATGCCGTGCTGGAAAAAAGCGGTCAGGACGCGACGCAGAGCGGCATTTATCAAAGCAACGAAGCGCAGGCAAAAAGCGAAAAACGCGGCGTGTGGTCAATCGCCGATCTAAAACCGCCGTGGCAGATTCGCGCCGAAGCGGAAGAAAACCGGCGGCGGGTGGAACAAATCGCGCAGGAGGCAGAAGCCGCTAAAATGACGACTTCCGCCGAAGACGCGCCGGTGCGCCGAAAGCCGTTCGCCGGGCGGCAGTTGAACAACGAATCGCAACTGTTGGCGGCATCCGACACGAGCCTTAAATTACCGCCGAATCTGAAAATGGTCGGCGGATTGATGGTCGGTTACGAATCTTCGCTAAAATTAGGCGTGGTTGCCACACCGCTAATGAAAGCGGACTTTGCGGATAAAGACGGCAAACAGGCGCTCGCCGTGCAAATCGTTTATCTTTACTACGACGCGAACGAAAGCAAAGGCAGACAAAGCGTTTATCTGGTGTGCGTTGATTCGGAATCGTTAGATTTCAAATTTTTGAAGTATAACGACCTCATCGTTACGGCGGACAATCAGAAAATCGTCATCGGCAAAGCCAAACGCATCGCTCGCCAGAATGATTACGGTGTCAAGGAAGGCTTGATTTACGAAGTCAAGAAAAGCGTCTTTACGAAGATCGCCAACGCTCAAAAACTCGAAATCAAAGTCGGTAATTATTCGAGAAACCTCAACGGCGAACTGCAGACGATGCTGTATAATTTGCTGCAAACGTCGCTTTAATTGAAATTTGCTCGAACACCTTCACAAACGAAAGGTAACAACTGAGGCGGTCATTGACCGCTTTTTTCTTTTTCCAAGGTCAGAACCGGAAGCGGATTGTTGCGGTAAATCAAACCAATCAAGTAAAATTCATCGCAAGCGGTAATTTAGTAACGCGCACGTTTGTTGCAGATTGATTTAATTACTTTTACCGTCTTTCGCACAATATCGGTATCAAAACTTTTATCGAATAAACAGCGAATAGTTAATAGCGAATAACTGGTAGCTGTTCGTTGTTCACTATTAACTATTCGCTGTTGATTCGGAGAAAAAAGATTATGACCAAAAGCATTGTTTTAGAAAAAGCCGTCAAGTTCGCCCTGCGAATCGTCAAACTATCCCGCTACTTGTCCGAAGAAAAAAGCGAATATGTCTTAAGCAAACAGGTTTTGCTGTCGGGAACGCACATTGCCAAATTTATCAAAGACGCGACTAACGCCGAATCGAAACAAATTTTCTCCGGCGATATGCAGATGGCACTCAAAAAGGCTTCGGAAACCGAATTCTGGCTGTTAATTCTGCACGAAGCGGAATATCTCGACGATAAAGCCTACAATTCCATCAACGAAGATTGCGTCGAGCTAATCAAAATGCTGACGACGACCGTCAAAACTTCCAAAGAAAATGTCTGAAATTATCACCGAAACCGCCGATTCGATTATAACCATCACCTTAAACCGTCCTGAAAAGCGCAACGCCTTAAACGATGCGTTAATCAACGATTTGAAAGACGCATTGCGCGTCGCCGACAAAGACGAATCGTTACGCGCCGTCGTCATCAAAGGCGCGGGCAAGGATTTCTGTTCGGGCGCAGATTTGTCCGCCTTGCAAAAGATTTCTGAATCGAGCGTTCTGGAAAATCACGACGACGCGGATAATTTGAGAGAATTATTCTCCATCATCAGACGGGTAAAAATCCCCGTCGTCGCCGCCGTTCACGGCAAGGCACTCGCGGGCGGCTGCGGATTGGCGACGGCTTGCGACCTCGTTTTAGCGACGGAGACGGCGAGATTCGGCTACCCGGAAGTCAAAATCGGCTTCGTTCCCGCGATGGTGATGGCGATTCTCAGAAGAAACGTCTCGGAAAAACGCGCTTTCGCATTGGCAACGCAGGGATTTGAATTCGATGCCTCAACCGCACAAAGTTTCGGATTAATCAATGAAGTTTTCCCCGCCGACACATTTGAAAATGCCGTCAAAGACTATGTTTCCATCTATCAAAAAGTCTCGCGTTCGGCAGTCGTCTTATCGAAACGCCTGTTATATCAAATAGACGGACTAACCTATGAATCTGCGCTCGCGTCCGGTGTTGATGTCAACACGATTGCCCGTTTGACCGACGACTGCCAAATGGGAATCGTTAAATTTTTGAACAAATAGAAAATCAAATTTATGTCGAAACTCTCAATCACTAAATATCACAACCAATTACACGAGATACTCAACGCGGGCGGAACGCGCAACGAAGGTTCGATTACGTTTGCCTTTGCCAATCTCCTGCGTTCTTACGCGGAAAAGAAAGGTTTGCTTCTGGTCGAGCAGTTTGAATTCGTCGGCAAAAGCGGCAGACGCATCAGACCCGACGGCGTGTTGAAGTATTTCGGCGGCATTGATGTCGGTTATTGGGAAGCTAAAGACACCAAAGATAAACTCGACGACGAGATTCATAAAAAACTTAATACCGCCGGTTATCCGAGCAAGAACATTATCTTTGAAGATTCGCAGACGGCAGTTTTGATTCAGGAAGGCGTTCAGGTGATGCGCGTTCCGATGGCGGAATGGAATCTGCTTGACGATTTGCTCGACAAGTTCGTTGATTATCAGCCGTCCGAGGTTAAGGAATTCAACAAAGCTCTCATCGAATTCAAAGCGAACGTGCCGGACATCGTGAAAGGTTTGCGCGAACTGATGGAACGTGAAGCGGAAAAGAATAGAGATTTCCGCGATAAGCGCGATTTATTTTTGGAGATTGCGCGGAGTGAAATTAATCCCGAAATCACACCGGAAGACGTGCGCGAAATGATAATTCAGCACATCCTGACCGAAGATATTTTCACCAATGTTTTCGGCGATGCCGAGTTTCACCGCTCGAACAACATCGCCCGCGAACTCGAAGACGTGATTCATACTTTTATGACGCGCGAAGTTCGTAAAAACTATCTGAGCCGCATCGAATACTTTTACAAAACCATTCGTGACGCGGCTTCGGGCATTACGGATAACCACGAAAAGCAGAAATTCCTCAAGACCGTTTATGAAAACTTCTACAATGTTTATAACCCGAAAGGCGCGGATAAATTAGGTGTCGTTTACACGCCGAACGAAATCGTTAGGTTTATGATTGACGCGACCGACTGGCTTTTGGAAAAGCATTTCGGTAAAAGTTTGTCGGACAAAGGCGTGGACATTCTCGATCCGGCGACGGGAACGGGAACATTCATCGCGGAACTGATTGACCGCATCAACATTCACAACCTCGAATACAAATACGAACACGAACTGCACGCCAACGAAGTCGCCATTCTGCCGTATTACATCGCCAATCTCAACATCGAATACACCTATCAACAGCGCAAAGGCAAATATAAAGAATTCAAAAACATTTGTTTCGTTGATACGCTCGACAATACTGATGCCCTTGAGTTTTCAGGTAAACAACTTGGCTTTTCTTATATGTCAAAAGAGAACGCCAAGCGCATCAAAGACCAAAACAAAAAGAGAATCAGCGTCATTATTGGCAATCCGCCGTATAACGCTAATCAGGCAAACTTTAATGACTTTAATAAAAACCGTGAATACGATGAAATTGATAAACATATCAAACATAGCTTTGTCAGATTCTCAACCGCGCAGAAAACTAAGGTCTATGATATGTATGCGCGTTTCTATCG